>PIVQ01001162.1 GCA_003354055.1 Desulfobacteraceae bacterium
TTCTTTGACAGCAGGGCTGACGGCTATGTCATGGGCGAAGGCGCTGCCATCCATGTGGTCACTACCCTGAAAAAAGCCCGCGAAGCTAACATGGATATCTATGGCGAGATCAATGCCTGTACGGTCCGTTCCTCTGTGCCTGATCATCTGCTGGCCCCATCCGAACAAACTTTTGTGGATGTGATCAACGAGGCCTATGAAACCTCCGGTATCCGTAAATCAGATGTCAATCATCTGGATCTCTTTGCATTCTCCAATATCTTCGGGGATATCATCGAGAAACAGGTCACCCAGGCCTGCTTTAGCCATGAGATGCACTGCGGCAATATCAAGCCTCAGTTCGGATATTTCAAGGCGGCCAATCCGGCCGTGGCTCTGGCCAAGCTCATGCTCATGAATGCCAAAGGCAAAATTTTGCCGGATTACAACTATGATGAGAAACATTCCATTCTCAACGAGTGCAAAATTCTGAAACCTGCCGGTGAGATTATCAACCGGACACCGGGCAAACCCCTGCGGTTTGCAGCCAATGTTAACGGTATCGGCGGTAACCACAGCCATCTGGTTATGGGATGCCTGCCAAGAGTACTTGAAAAAGAGGCCGAACAGGCTCCCGCTGCAGTTGCAGCGGAATATAGGCAAGTTCCTGTAGCCACTGCCTCCGCTGCCGCCACTACCGCAATAGCCGCCTCTGCCGTAATGACTGATGACATCGTCCTTTCCGACACAGCCCACTCTGCAGGTCCCAAAGGGAAAAAACTGCGTATGGTTGCTCTGTTGTCAGGCCAGGGAGCCCAGCGTCCCGGCATGATGAAGGAATTATACGATGCCGACGACCATATCCGGACGGTTCTGGACAAGGGCGAGGCCATCTTCAAGGCTGAGCGGGGCTACTCGCTTCTGGATCTGATGTTCGGGGATGATGATACGCTCAATTCCACCCAGAATACCCAGCCGTCGGTCTTCCTGTCTTCGGCGGCGGTGTGCAGCCGTCTGTCCATGGAAGGATTCTCCCCGGATTATTTTATCGGCCACAGTGTCGGTGAATACACGGCTCTGTTCTGCTCCGGCATACTGGGGTTTGAAGATGCCATGCGTCTGATCATCAAGCGCTCTGATCTTATGTTTGAGAGTACCCTGAAGAACCCGGGCAAGATCATGGTGGTCTTTAAAAACGAAAAGGAAACCGCGGCGATGATCCGCAAATCCTTTGTATCCAATATCTGGATTACCAATAAAAATTCTGAAAAACAGACCGCCGTATCCGGCACTGCAGAAGATATCGAAACTTTCTGCCAGTTCCTGAACCGGGAAGGGGCGGTGTTCAAAAAACTCAACCTTACCGGAGCCTTCCACACCCCCATGCTCGAAGGCGCTGCCAAGGAACTTCGAGCCTATCTTTCTACCCTGACCTTTAACAGTACCCGGTACGGCAAGATTATTTCCAACACAATGGCGCAGCCCTATCCGGAAGATCCGGAAGCTGTGAAAGACCTGCTGGCCCGCCAGATCACAAGTCCTGTGGAATTTATAAAATCCATCGAGCATGTGTACATATCCGGCCGGACCCATTTTATTGAAATCGGACCGTCCAGGCTGCTGGTCAACCTGTTGAAAAACATCAATATCGGGGAATTCGGAACTGCTGTGTCCGTGGATGCCCGCCAGGGTGAAACGGTCGCCTTTGAAGCCTGCCGTCAATACCTGATCGGTTGTAACAGCCTGTTCGAATCCCGGCCGGTTGCTCCTG
>PIVQ01000367.1 GCA_003354055.1 Desulfobacteraceae bacterium
TACGCTGGGTGCAAAAAGTGTAAATCCCGATATAAAAGTAAAAGTCATCTGGGTGAATTCATGGTTTGATCCGGGTAAAGAGCGTGAAGCATCAGAAGCTCTGATTGATCAGGGTGTTGATGTTGTTACCCATCATACGGATTCCACAGCTCCAACCATGACAGCAGAAGAAAAAGGCGTCTATTCCATCGGATATCATTCCGATATGTCAAAATATGGTGAAAACGCACATCTGACGGCAACGACCCATGTCTGGGACACTTATTATGCAAACGTCGCCAAAGCGGTATTGGAAGGATCATGGAAACCGTCGGCTGTTTGGGGCGGTATTAAAGATGGAATGATTGAGTTGGCTCCCCTTAATAAAAAGGTTCCTGCCGATGTCGCAGCACTGGTTGAAAAAACAAAAAATGCTATTTCCGATGGTTCTTTTCATCCCTTTTCAGGACCCATTAAAAATCAGGAGGGGAAAATCATTGTTGAAGCAGGCAAAACTCTGACTGATAATGATCTTCTTGGTATGACCTATTATGTTGACGGTGTACTTGGAAGTATTCCAAAATAATTTAAATAAAATAATCTAAATTCAGGTGGGACAGAAAGTCACCTTTCTGTCCCATTCAGTCAACGCACGCAACTCCCTGTTCATTGAGAGTAAAGAATCGTCTCTATCATGCCCCGAAGCTGAGTGACATGAAATTTAACTCCCCGGTATTGTTTCAGATCTTTAACATCAGAAGCCATAATCAGGGGCAGTTTTGCATCATCCGGATGATCACTGCCGTGAATGGTGCCGTGGCCGGCATGGTCGCTGGTAATCACAATCAGATAATTCTTTCTGACCATCCCTATCAGGTGCGCCATGGTCTTATCAATGAAGGTAAGTTCTTCCATGTACCCGGGTGACATCCATCCTTCCACAGGACCTGTGCGGTCAAGGCCGCTGATATGGAGGAAACAAAAACGCTTTCCGTTGGGTGTCCCAAAAGCCGATGCCTGGAAAAAATCTGCGGCATTTTCAATGGAAAAATCCGGATCAAGTTTATGCCGATCAACCCTATCATTAACAAGGTATCCCAGTTTTTCTTTTGAGTAGAAAAAACCTGTGACATAGCCTTGAGATTTTGCATCGTTAAAAATCGTCTCATAAGCTATGACCGGCTGGCCCGGATACCAGGAGTTGCTAGTTCTGCCGCCCTCTTCCGGCCCGACACTTGAAAACATGGCGGCATGGCTCAGCAACGTCAGGGGCGGATCCGTGCTGTGCCCGTCCAATGTAGATACCCCCTGCTCCATCAGCCTGAAAATATTTGGGGTTGTTTGCAGGTTTAGGGCATCGGGGTGCAGGGCGTCTATGGAGATAATAAGAACCGTGTTTATCTCGGTTGAAAATGCCGTAAAGGGAAAGCCTAAAGTCAGAAGAGCAGTGATGGCAATACATCTTATCGCCTTTAGCAGGAACCGGTCTCTGAACATTGCACAGGAATTATACATCCAGCCTGAACTGCCCCATATATTGGGTGAGTTTTTCATTTTCAACCGCACCGATCCCAGGGCAGTCATCCGCTCCTTTGGCACCCTCAGCCACCTTAGTGGCAAAGACCATACAGGTGGGTTCATTGCATTCCCTGCAGTTTGTTTTCGGCAACAATTTCAGAATTTCCATTATCCCCGGCTTTGGCATTCCTATGGTGCTGGGCTCGATCTCGCCTCTTTTTTCCCAGGCATCATTGATCTCATTTTTCAGCCAGGCCACAATTTTTTCAGCTTCCTTCCCATCCTTCAACGCATTGACCGCAATTTTTGTCCCATGGACGGTTATCAGCTTTCCCTGCGCCCTGAATGTCACGGCAGGCGGGTCCGTCAGATATTCAAATCCGCCAAGGGCAGTATTTAAATAGGGTAAGGCATCGCTTACATCCTGATCAAGATGGGCAAAACAATGCACCCCTTTTGCATCGGACTGACACTTTGATTTGAATATCTCCAAGGTATATTTTTTTAAAAGCATGATGTCTCCTTTTGAAAATTACTATAAAAACGGAATTACAATAAAATAGAGCCCCAACCCCGCGATGGTTGATCCTGCTAATCTTCGAAACCAAGTCCCTGCCCCGTTCCATGTACTGTTTTCAAGCAGTTTTTTTACTGCGGCTGTGAAACTGCCGGCAATAACAATGGGAAGGCAGTGTCCCAGGGCAAACAGAAAAATATAAAGGACGCCTGCGGCCAGTTTTTCCTGGACCGTAATTATGGCCAGGACAGGGGCAATAAAGCCAAAGGTACAAGATCCCGACAGAATGCCATAGGCAAGGCCAAGTAAAAAAGCACCCAGCCGGCCTTTAAGATTCAGCTTATACAGCAGGCTTCCGGACAAAGTGCATTTTTCAACGCCCAGCATCCCCAGGGCCACCCAGATCAGAATGAGGCCGATAAGCACCTGCCAATAGGCGCCCACATCCCCGAGCATCCTGCCAAGCAAGGCGCAAATGACGCCTACAAAGGCAATGGTCAGGAAAAGACCTGAGGTAAACAGAACAGAGTAAACGCCGGCCTGTCTGGGATGAACCATTCTTTCCTGACCGCCCACATATCCGACGATCAGGGGAATTGACGCCAGGTGACACGGGCTGAACAGAACACTGATGACACCCCATAAAAAGCAGCCGAGCGCGGCAAAGTTGCTGCCGGAGGTTATCCATTGATTTACCGTTAAAAACAGAGAATCAGGCACGACCTTATCCTTTGCTTTTCAGATCAGGTTCGGCGACACCCATTTCCGTCATTTGCCGGATGATGGATGATTCATCCAGAAATCCCACATGACGGTAGATCTCTTCGCCTTTTTCATTAAAAAAAATCTGGGTTGGAATCATTCTGACCTTGAACCGCTTTGCCTGGCGTGGGTCCTCCCAGACATCTATAAACACGATATCCGCCGTTCCCTTGTAAGCTGCTGTAAGTTTGGTTAAAATCGGGGCCATCATCTTACAGGGAACGCATTTTTTTGCGCCAAGATCAATCATTGTCACCCGTCCTTTGACAGGCAGATTTGAAAGGTCCTGTGCAAAGGCGTAGCCGGCAAGCATCAGAACCAGAACAATACCCAACAGGCTCAGCTTTTTAAATCTTGGCATCACTTCTGAATCCAGGCTTTGATATCAGCTTTTTTAGGTACTTTGCCCGAGCATTTGACCTCACCGTCAACAATGACGGACGGGGTGCCAAACACGCCGTATGAGGCAATCTGCATCATATCAGTAACCTTTTCAACATCAGCATCCACACCCTCTTCCCTGACAACTTCCTGAACCAGTTTCTCTGTTTTTGCGCACTTGGCACATCCGGGTCCGAGAACTTTTATTTCCATGTAACATTCCTTTTTAATTGTTATTTTTCTTACAGAATCATATTAAACAAATAGCCCACAATCAGGATGCCGCTAGCCACAACACCAACAAAAACTGCAATCAACCTTGGCTTTAACACCTTTCTTAAAATCACCATTTCAGGAAGGGACAATGCAATCACGCTCATCATAAAGGCCAGAACAGATCCCAGGGCAGCGCCTTTGCCCAGAAGCGCCTCAACAACCGGGATGACCCCGGCAGCATTGGAGTACATGGGCACGCCGATAAGAACGGACAGGGGAACGGACCACCAGGATCCTTTACCCATGATCGAGGCCATCACCCCTTCGGGGACAAACCCGTGGATACCTGCACCCACGGCAATACCGAGAATCACATAAATCCATACACGGCCGATGATCTCTTTGACAGCATCCCATCCGTAGATAATCCGGTCATTCCAGGTCAATTTTTCCTCTTCAAGGGTTACCTCTGCGGCATTGATCTCCCTGACCCAGTCTTCAATATGATGTTCAAGCTTTAACCGGCCGATTACCCAGCCTGCGGTAACCGCAATGAAAAGCCCTGTTCCCATGTAAATGGCGGCTACTTTCCAGCCAAGAAGCCCGTACAAAAGCCCCAGTGCGATTTCATTAACCATGGGAGCTGCGATCAAAAAGGAAAAGGTCACGCCAAGGGGGACTCCGGCCGTGACAAACCCGATAAACAAAGGGACTGCGGAACAGGAGCAAAAGGGGGTGACAATGCCCAGCAGGGCTGCCAGAATATTTCCGACAAACTCACTCTTCCCTGAGAGAAAGGCCCGGGTCTTTTCCGGGGTAAAAAAACTTCTGATGATGCCGACCCCGAATACCACCAGAAACAGTAGCATCATGACTTTCGGGGTATCGTAGAAGAAAAACTCCACAGAGGCGCCCAAGTGGGAGCCTGACTGAATGTTAAATAGACTGTAGGTCAGCCATCCTGCAAAATCGGGCAACCGGCTGTAGATCAGCCACCACAGCCAGACGCCGGCAAAGCCCATGATCAGAGTCATCACAAGTTTTAATGATTCACGACTATTTTCAGTCCCGGATTGGGTTGTACTCATCATTCTCCCCCATTCTATACATGCCCACCTATCGATATATAAGTGTAAAATTTTTTATTTTTTTTCAGGTTTATTCCCAACAATGTCGTGGCGGTCAATGCCCGGCAGGGTTTGATTCAGTTCCCGAATTTCAGGTTCATTATCCAGCCAGTGTTTCAGGTTCCCGAGCATACTGGCTGAATACGGAGAACCGCTTCCGTCTGAAAGGGAGTAGTTCACCCACAATCCGTCTTTAAAGCTTCTCACCAACTCGGCATCTTCAAGAATCTTCAGATGTTTGCTGGCCGTGGACTGGGCAATGCCAAGGGCCTCCTTGATTTCGCAGACACACAGGGGACGGGTCTGAAGCATCTTCATCATTTTCACCCTATTGGGATCTGATAATGCTTTCATGACTCTGATAAATGATTTCATTTGGCTTCTCTTTTTATTAAATCGTTATAACGGAATATAGCGATTGATTCGGATTGTGTCAAGAGGATAGAAATTCTAATAGGCTCTTTTGTATTTCAGGATCTTGAAATATTTTGATTGGGATTATCCTTGAGTCATGATACATGCACGAGAAAGCATTGAACGCAATCAATAGGGGGAGTTTATTTTGGATTACCAACATATACTAAAAGAGATTCATGAAGAAATTTCCCCAGTGCTTACAAAGGGAACAGTTGCTGATTATATCCCCAAGCTTGCCTCAGTTCCGCTGGAAAAATTTGGCATGGCGGTTCATACATTGGATGGAAAAAGTTTTGTAGTTGGGGATGCCCAAGAACATTTTTCCATTCAGTCCATTTCAAAGGTATACACCTTAACACTTGCGCTTAAATCTATTGGTGAGAAGAAATTATTAGAACGCGTGGGGAGGGAACCTTCCGGCAGTCCTTTTAATTCTCTTATCCAATTGGAATATGAAAATGGCATCCCCCGTAATCCATTTATTAATGCCGGGGCTCTCGTATTGGTAGATATTATCCTTTCTCATTCCAGGGATGCCGCCCAAACCATACTTGAATTTGTACGGGAACGCTCAGATAATATGAAGATTAATTTTGATCTGGAGGTGGCAGCTTCTGAAGAAAGAACCGGATATCGAAATGCAGCTCTGGCAAATTTTTTGAAAAGCTATGGGAACCTTCATAATCCGGTACGGGACGTCCTTGCTACCTATTATCTCCAATGTTCATTAAACATGAACTGTCTTGATCTTGCTAAGAGTTTTTTAATTCTGGCCAATCATGGGGTTTCGCCCTGGTCAGGAAAACAGATATTGACCAAGAGTCAGGCCAAGCGGATCAACTCTCTTATGCTTACCTGCGGAACATATGATGCTGTGGGAGATTTTGCCTATCGAGTGGGCCTGCCCGGAAAAAGCGGTGTCGGAGGGGGAATCATTGCCCTTATACCGGGTAAGCTTTGCGTAAGCGTCTGGGCACCCGGTCTTAATCCAAGTGGAAATTCTCTGGCTGGAACGCTTGCGCTTGAGTTGTTCACGACAAAGACAGGTATGTCTATATTCTAATTTGTTTCGGATGTATACATGAGGACAGCCTCTCCCGGGCTGCTTTTCCTTTTCTCGCGTCTCTCGCTTTTGACTCTTCTCGCTTAGGATCGGCTCCAAAATTACTTGATCTTTTGTTTTCAAAATACCCAGTCTTTTAAGGGTTTTTGGAAACAATTTAGATCAAGTTATTTTGTAACGATTCCTTATTTCTCATCACAAATTTCCCGGATCAAGGCAACGAGGTCAATATTTGAAATCGGTTTTTGAACCAGACGTTTAATGCCTATTTCACTTACTCTGACGTCTGTCAGCGTTTCACTGAATCCCGTACACAGAATCATTGGAAGGTCCGGGTTGATTTTTAAAACTTTTTGGGCAAGAACCTCTCCGGTTAACCCGGGCATGGTCATGTCGGTGATAATTAAGTCGAACCGGATTATTCCTTCTTCAAAGGCGTTGAACGCATCAAGGCCGTCTTTATAGGTATGTACCTGATAGCCGTACGATGTAAGGAAGCTTTGATAAATATCTCTGATATCTTTTTCATCATCAACAATCATTATTGTTTCGCTTCCCTTAAAACGGGTCATTTTCTGAATTTTCGGCGCACTCTCTTTTGTTTCATCTATAATAATTGGGAAATAAATATGAAAACGGGTGCCCTTCCCGGGTGTACTGAACACTTCCAGAAAACCGTCATGCTCATCAACAATGGCCTGGACCAGTGCAAGTCCGAGTCCTGTTCCCTGACCGGGTTTCTTAGTTGTATAATACGGCTCAAATGCTTTTTCCAACGTATGGTTATCCATACCGACTCCGGTGTCGCAGACCTCAAGCTGAATGTAATTGCCGGGATGAACTTTTTTACCGCCAAGATATTTTGACGCACCGACTTCAACATCATTCAAAGCAACGGTCATACGCCCACCGGTCTTTCTCATAGCATGGTAGGCATTGGTACAAAGATTCATAATCACCCGGTGGATTTTTATGGGATCGACCAGCGCCTTGGACTTTGAGTTCAAATGCTGCTCAATTTCAATGGTAGACGGAATTGAGGACCGCAAAAGTTTAAGCGCCTCGTTTATTTCCATGTAAAGGCTAAACGGGTGCATCTGATATTCGGTTTGCCTGCTGAA
>PIVQ01001163.1 GCA_003354055.1 Desulfobacteraceae bacterium
AAATCGTGCAAGCACCGGACAGTTACCTTAATTCAGAAAGAAAATCAATAGATTTACCGTTGAATTACCTTGCGTTTCCGGGTTTTTCATAACTTTTATTTTTTTAATCGTAAATAACGAATTGCCCCGAACTGATATCCTAGGACAGATAAAAAAATTGAAATATCATCATCTCGTTAAATATCACGACTGAACTGCCTCTGCGATCTTCCTCGAATGGAAAGATAATACAATCAATCCTTCTTTTGATCAAGTATTTTTCTGATTGTATCCGCCATGTCCTGACGGGCAATGGGCTTGGTCACATAGGCTGCGATACCGAGTTCATGGGCATATTCTTCATCCATAAGATCGGAATGCCCCGTACAAATGATAATGGGAAAATCTTGCCGTATGTCCAGTATTGCAGAAGAAAGATCTGCCCCCGTCATTCCGGGCATGGTCATATCCGTGATCATCAAATCAAACTGATCTGGCGCAGCACGGAACAGGTCAAGGGCCTGAACCGGGTCATTTGCAATCAGAACCTTATATCCCAGTCGGTTGAGAAGTTTCTCATACATATCCGTAAGGGCTTTATCGTCATCCACAAACAAGATGGTCTCATTACCCGGTTTGGGTCCTGTTTGAGTAATGTGAGGGCGGGAGACAGGATCTGATGCAGCCAGGGGCAGGTGAATGGTAAAACAACTGCCCTTCCCCGGCGTGCTGTCCACCCAGATGCGCCCGTTATGTGTCTTTACAATGCCAACCACTACGGCCAGGCCCATACCGGAACCTTTTCCCACAGCCTTGGTGGTAAAATAGGGATCAAAAATCCGGTCCCTGATGTCTGAAGAAATCCCGGCGCCTGTATCAGATACAAGAATACGGACATGTGGCCCCGGAATAAGGTCTGTTAAGGGATCTGTTTCAAGTTTTGATAAATTGACCAGATCAACTTTCACCTCAATGTTTCCCTTTTCATCGGCCATGGCCTGGAAGGCATTGATACACAGGTTCATAAGAATACGGTTTATCTGGATGGGATCTGCCAGAACCACGGCTTTCTCTGCCAAAATCCGTGAACTGATATTTACTGTCGCCGGTATGCTGGACCGCATGAAATTTAAAGTATCATGAATCACCGGTACAATATCAATGGGCTCAAACGCAGTTTCGGTTTTCCGGCTGAAGCTGAGCAATTGCCGGACAATATCAGCGGCCCTCAGGCTTGCCCCCATTATCTCTTCAAGGCTGGCCCGATTAGGGTCGTCATCTGGCATATCGTCAAGACTAAGTTCTGTATTGCCCAGAATTATTCCCAGGATATTGTTGAAATCATGGGCAATACCGCCTGCCAGGGTACCGATAGATTCCATTTTCATGGACTGTTGAAGCTGGGCTTCAACGGTTTCCCGCATCTCCTGTTCCCGCTTAAAAAGGATAATCTGGGAAATGAGACTTGAAAAAATCTCCAGAGGCCGGATGCTCTGTGCATTAGGGATATCGCCGGACTTGGAATCGTCCACTGAAATCACACCGATAAATCGCCCTTGCTCATCATTCATTCTGACGAACAGGTTGTCTTCGGGATGCCAGACATTATCCCGGTCCGGAACCGCCCCTTCCCCAAAGTATGTGGCGTTCTGATGCAATATGTGTTTCAGGGTATGGGGAATATAATAGCTGAACTGGCCGATCCGTATCCCCTGTTCAAACACCCCGTCATACCAGTCTCTTTTAAATTCAATATCCCGAAGCCGGT
>PIVQ01000368.1 GCA_003354055.1 Desulfobacteraceae bacterium
AAAAAAATGTGGTGCCCAGGAACAGAATTGAACTGCTGACACGGGGATTTTCAGTCCCCTGCTCTACCGACTGAGCTACCTGGGCTCACAAGAATGGAGTAACTATATGGTTTTTACCTTCCTGTCAACTTATATTTTCAGAGTTTGAAAAAATACTCTCCCCTACTTTATTGATTCCAAAGCCAATAATTTTTTAAGACTTGTTTTTACGGCCTTTTGATCTTTGGCAGAAAGGCCACCAATTTTTTTAAGGATAAGTCGGCTATCCAAAGTAAATAATTTCATACGAACCATAGAAGGAGCAGGAAGCCCGGCTTTTTTGATACTGCCTATTTTCACATCAAGCGGCCAATCAGGATTTTTAGCACTGGTTATCATGGCCATAACGCAATTTTGAGTTTCATCATTAAATTGAGCATGGTCTGACAACACCAAGGCTGGCCGTCTTTTATCCGTATTTTGGTCAGTAAATGGAAAAGGTACCACAACAACGTCAAAAATTTTATAAGCCACTGTATGCCTCTTCATCGTTTTTGGAAGACCATTCAGAAAGTGTTCCCTCAAGAGCTTTAGCAAATTCAAAATCTATTGCTGTTGCTTTACGGATCATAACCTTTTTGCTTTCATCGACTTCAAACGCTACTGAGTCACCAGGGTGGAGCCCTAAAATCTTTCTTATCTTTTCGGGTATGGTGGCTTGGCTTTTGGTGGTCAACTTGCTTGTACTAATCGAGAGTAACATATTTGACTCCTCTTATTATTACTGTTCCTACGGTATTACGGTATTACCGTGATGTCAAGTGGGGAGAAAACTTCCACAGCACTTAGAAACTTGAATTCCCGAATCATTGTAATGAGTCAGGTGGGATGACGCCCAATTTGGGTTTTGTATCCCATCCATGGTCTGTCCGGTGGTTTTTCTCTTAAATACAATTTTGTGAAATTCTATGAAATAGGATGGGTATCGGCAACGGTGAGGGTAACGGCGCCCCAGTCGGATTCCACCAGGCCGGTCAACACATAAGGTCTGCCGTAATCTAAGCAGTGGCAGAACCGGGCATAGGGTTTGGGGAAAAACACGGTTTCCACAATGCCGGTGTCGTCTTCAAAGGTTAAAAATTTCATGGGGTCCCCATGTTTTGTTTTGACGGTTTTCCCCGTGATCAGCCATCCGGCAAAGCGGATCTGCTGTCCGATCCGGGCGGGCAGATCAACCGCCCTGATCGTATCCAGCCGGGTAATCTGATCACGGAACAATGTGATGGGATGACAGCTGTAAAGAAAACCAAGCACGGAAAACTCCTGGCGGAGCAGGGTCATGGGCGGGTCCGGCGGCAGTTCCGGCAGCTGTTCCAGCGGCAGTTTCGGGATATCGTGGGGGCAGGCGTCAAACAGTCCTGGTTCTGTTGTTGTCTTTTCCCTGGTGTTTTGCCAGCTTGCAAACGCCCAGAGCAGGGAGGCCCGGCTTAGGTTTCCCCGCAGGCTGTCCAGGCTGCCGCTGTGGATCAGGGCCCGGGTTTCATCCTCCCTGGGCCTGACCCGGGAGAAAAAATCAAATATGTGGGAAAAACTCTTTTTTTTCCGTTCCTGAATAATCCGTCCCATCGTAGCTGCGGTCAGTCCCTTGACCGCCATCAGGCCCACCCGGAGGGTATTGTTACGGGCTTCCCAGTGAATCCGGCTGCTGCAGATGTCCGGTCCCAGGATGTCCACCCCCATGCGCCGGGCCTCGGACACATAGGCAAAGGTAGAGTAGAACCCCCCCTGGTTGCTGATCACTGCGGCCATAAAGGCTGCGGGATAATGGGTCTTTAGATAGGCGGCCTGGAATGAGACCCGGGCATAGGAGGCGGAGTGGGGTTTGCAGAATGAGTAACCTGAAAAGGAGATGATCATCGCCCATATGTCTTGAATATCGTTTTGGGTTACGCCCTGTGCCGCCGCTCCTGTGGCAAAGGCCTGGTAATAGGCTGACAACTCTTGTTCCTTGTCTTTTTTGGACATGATTTTCCGCAGGCCGTCTGCCTGTGCATGGGTGAAGCCGGCCAGGCGAACCGCCACCCGCGAGACATCTTCCTGGTAAACCATGATGCCGAAGGTGTCGTCCAGAACATCCTCCATCAGGGGATGGATGGGGGTCCAGACCCCGGTGTGAAGGCGTTTGATATACTCCTGGATAAATTCATTGGCGGCCGGCCGGATAATGCTGGAATGGATGACCAGATGGCGGAAGTCGCCGACCTTGGATTTTTTCTGGAGCAGGCGCATGGCAGGGCTTTCAATATAAAAACATCCCATGGTCAGGCCCTGGGCCACCTGCTGCTGGGTGATGAGATCGTCTTCCGGATCCTGGATCTGAAAGTCTTTAAATTCACCATGGGCCTTTTGTATGCTTTGAATACAATCCCGGATGACGCCGAGGCTCCGGTTGCCCAGAAGATCGATTTTAACAAGCCCTGCTGTCTCCGTCCCGTCCTTTTCCCATTGGATCAGGGGGATGCCCTTGGGTGCGGTCTCAACCGGCACATAGGTGTCAATAGGATCGGGGGTGATGATAATGCCGCCGGGGTGAACCGATAGATGTCTGGGGGTGCCGATCAAGGCCTGGGCATGGCGCAAGATTCTTGGCCAGGGCTGGGGAAAGTCCATGTGCCTGAATTCCGCCCGTGTCTTGATCCGCGCAAGAAGGCTTTTCTCGGTTTCATTCTGCTTCCAGAACCAGGGCAGGCGGCCAGACACTTTTTTAATCTCTCCCTCGGGAAGCCCGAAGACCTTGGCCGTTTCCCTCACCGCCATTCTGGGCTGGAACAGGATATGGCTGGATACCATAGCAGAATGGCCTGAAAACCTACTCAGGGTTTTGTTCAGAATATCATCCCGCTCATCCCATGCAAAGTCAACGTCAATATCCGGGGGATCCTGGCGGCCCGGATTGAGAAAGCGTTCAAAGTAAAGATCATGTTTGATCGGACAGACATTTGTAATCCCTAAGCAATAGGCAATAATAGAGGCGGCACCGGACCCCCGGCCGCAGATGCGTGAGGCCTGCTTGACAATGTCTTCAACCACCAGGAAATAGGTCGAAAAGTTTTTTTCTTCGATCACGGCAAGTTCATGGTCGATGCGTTGGATCACCTTGCCGGGCAGGGTGGCGCCGTAGCGGTTCAGGGCACCTTTCAGTGCCTTTTTACGTAACAGGCCGGGAGCGGTCTGGCCGGGGGGCAGGTCATAGGGCGGCATGACGATACCGAACTTAGGTCCCTGGAAGTCCAAGGTCTCCCCCAGCCTGTAGGTGGCCTCAATAGCTCGCGGCAGGGCGGCGAATTTTTTTGCATAAAATTCCGGGCTGCCCAGAAAGGCATTGGCAGGTGCTAGGTCGGAGGGATTTAATCGCGACATACTGGTGTTTTTATCAATGGCCCTGAGCATGGCATGAACGGTATGATCTTCGGGATTGAGAAAAAAACTGCCCGGTGTGGCCACCAGGGGGATGTTCCGGTCCAAAGCTGTCCTGCACAGGGGATGGGCCCGGGAAAGGGGCGCTCTGGGCAGGGCTGCTGACACATCCATATTTTGGCCTGCACACGCAAGATCATGCCAATGGGTTAGAAATTCAGGGGACTGGGTGATAATTGCCAGACCTTTGCCGAACTTGGGAATGGCTTGTTTCAGGGAAAATGTTTTGTCCCTGTGGCGGCGGGTCAGCAGGCGGCAGAGGTTTCGGTATCCTGCTTTGGTCTTTACCAGGCATACGGCCCGCCAGTGGCTTGCCCTGTCCGTGACTTCTGCTCCGATAACGGGACGCAGGTCAAATTCCTTGCAGGCGGCAAGAAATGGCCAGAGACCGTAGAGGTTGTCCGTGTCGGTGAGGGCGATTCGGGTATAGCCTAAGTGTTTTGCCCGGCAGCAGAGCTCTCTGGGTGAGGCGGTGCCCCACATCAGGGAGTGATGGGATCTTAGGGTTAGGGGGAGCATGGGGGCAGCGAGAGCGGCGAGAACCGCTGGATCAGCGAGAACAGTCAGCGCTGGCGCGCTGGTTAAGGGTTATGCCGGTTTGGATGGCTGTTTTACCGAATTTGGTTTTGATTTTGTCCATGGCTTTGATGATTTGGTTGGTTTTATTTGTTTTAATGGTGGCAGCTTCAGTCTCCGGTGGGGCAAACAGGTCGGCCTGGACAGGGGCGGCCGGGGTAGTGGTGCAGGATAGGGCGATGTGGCGGATGCGGACCCGGCGTTGCCAGGTCGAAAGGAACAGTGCCCAGGTCTGTTTGAACATGAGAATGTCATTGGCTGTGGTTATGGGGCTGGTCTTTTTATGGCAGATGCCGTCTGAATAGGAGATGGCCAGGGTGAGTTTCCCGGGCTGCCGTCTTAAGCTGCGCAGGGTTCGACAAAGGTTGGCGATTATAGGAGACAGGCCGGCTTTAAGCTCGTCAACGTCATTGGTGTCGTCGGCAAATTCATGATCTGCTTTAAGAAGGGTCGTATTGGACCTGACCACCGGCGCTGAATCCATTCCCCGGAGGAGCTGGTGGATATGGCCGGCCCGCCGGGCAAAGGGGATACTCAGCTGTGCCGCCGTCAGGGTCCGGGCCTGGGATACGTAGGCCAGGTTGAACCGGGTGATCATCCGGAGCTCTTCCCGCGTCAGGCCCGGTAAAAGACTAATGGGCAGAGGCCCTAGAAAGGCCTCTTCTTCACCCGGTCCCACAATGTATTCGCCGGCGGGCTTGACCACCCGGGTGGCCACCTTGGCCACAAGTTTGTTGGTGGCCAGGGACCAGATCGGATCCAGGCCCAGGTCTTTTTTAAGGGCTTTTCTCAGGCGGAAGGCCACATCCGGGGGCGGGCCGTAAAGGCGCCCCGTGCCTGTAACATCCAGGAAAAGATGGCCGTCGAGGGTACCGGACTCAATCACCGGTGTATAGGTCAGGGCCTGTTTGAAAATTTCTTTCATGACCTGCTCATAGCGGTTAAACCTGGGAGGAAGGATCCGGATACCCCGATTCAGGCGTTTAACACGGGACAGCGCCATTCCCTTGCGGATTCCCTCCTGAAAGGCCTGTTCGCTCATATCATAGACCACGGCTCTGGGTGCGCCGGTGGGGGCGATGACCAGGGGGAAGTCCCGGAGAGACGGTGCAAGGCAGGTTTCTACCCGGGCGGCAAAGTCGGCAACGTTGAGGTGGATGATGGCACGGTTATGTATAACCTGGTGAGACATGTCAATCAACGGTCCACCGGGGCGTTGAGGATGGCGTTCAGACGCAGGCAGTTTTTCGGGGCCTGGCCCCGGACGTGGTTGTTAAAAAAAACCGCGCCGGTTTCCGCCTCAGGCATAAGGGTTTGTTCGACCATACGGCCAAGTTCCCTGAGTTCCGGTTCGCTGTAATCATAGTCGAATTGTTTCTGCATGTTGCCGGACCGCCACCCCTGGCTGTTTCGGCCATGAAGCCGCAGGTAAAAAAGTCCCGGGTTGGTAACCGTGTCCAATCGTGGAAAGAGGTAGGGCAGGTCCGGGGCGTCAACCGTGACCAGGGTGATGCGCCTTCGTTCTAATTCGGAAAATACTTTATCATTTACCCAGGAAGGGTGGCGGAACTCCACAGCCAGGGGCAGGCCTGATAGTTCATCCAGAAGGGCGGCAAGATATGCTCGTCTGTCCGGGGTCCGCTGGAAATAGGGCGGCAGCTGGATCAATATGCTTAACAGGTTTCCCCGGTCAACCAGAGGGGCAATGCCCTGGCGGAACATCAGGGCTTCTTTTATCCACTGGGTTTTGTGAACCTCATGGGTGAGGGTCCGGGTCAGTTTGACTGCAAACCGGAACCCTTCTGGAACCTGGGTGACCATTCGTTCCATGGCCTGAGCCTTTGGCATTTGGTACCAGGTATAGTTGAGTTCTGTGGCACCAAAGATTTGGGCGTATCGGGGAAGCATATTGGCCGCATGGGTCCCCTTGGGGTAAATCCCCGCATCCACCCATTCTCCGTAAGAATAACCGCTGGTTCCCATGAAAACCCCGGGAAGGGATGAGCTCTCCATAGGTTTAGCCATCGGTTTAGTCATATTTATTGCCCCTGTTCTTTATTCATAGCATCCGCCGGCCGGACAATGCCGATGACCTTGCCCTGGATCAGCACATCATCAAAGTCATAGGTCTGGGGCTTGAAATTCGGATTTTCAGGCCGCAGTTCAATAAACCCCGGATGGAGGAAGAAGCGTTTTACCGTGGCTTCCTCCCCATGGACCAGGGCCACGACGATTTCTTTGTTATGGGCGTATTGCCGGGGCTGGCAAATGGCAATGTCCTGGTTTAGAATGCCGGCATTTTTCATGGACTGGCCCTGGATTCTCAGAGCGAAAAGATTATCGCCGGGATAAAGACGATCATCAATAATAAGGTTGCCCTCCCACTCCTGCTGGGCATACATGGGCAGTCCTGCCGTGATCTGTCCGATAATGGGGATCTGTTTCTGGCAAAGCCCCGAATCCATATCTCCGGTATTGTCCAGAATATGGATGGTCCTGCTGTACCGTCCCTGTCTGCGGATATAACCTTTATCTTCAAGGGTTTTCAGAGTCTGGGCCACGGCGGCATGGCTGATCTCAAGATCTGCCGCCGATGTCCTTAGGCTTGGGGCGGATCCGGTCCTACCTATTCTTTGCTGTAAATAGTCCAATAGCTTTTTTTGTTTTTCCGTAAGCGGTGGTCTCATTTTTGTTGCCTCTGTTGGTTTTTGTCAGTGTGGCAAAGTATAGGCCGAATGTCAATGTTAATGTAAATGTTATGTAAGTGTTGTGGTTTTACAAAAGAAAGAAAAAGAGTTATATGGTTAGACCATTAAATAAAAGAGGTATGCCTTTACCTGTCCGGGGTTTTAGGTGTATCATCAGGCGCAACCTGTTTTTTAATTGTTGACAACCAAAACTGTATGGGCTACAGAAAGCTACAAAGAGGCTATAGAAGCGCTTTTTAAGCGATCTCCGGATTAAATCTAAATGGATTAATGATTCTTTATGGCTGAGTTAGAATTAAAAAATATCAGTGTTCGGTTTGGCGGTCTCCTCGCCCTTTCCGATTTGAGTTT
>PIVQ01001164.1 GCA_003354055.1 Desulfobacteraceae bacterium
GGATATGCAAATGCCGGTCATGGACGGGTATGAGGCCACCCAAAAAATCCGTCAAATAGAAAACAGGCGTAGACTGGAAACCAATAATCCCCAAGCCGGGCAAGGACGTGGAATTCCGATTATTGCCATGACCGCCCATGCCATGAAAGGCGATCGGGAAAGATGTATTAACGCCGGAGTGGATGATTATATAACCAAACCCCTGAGGAGAGACTCTTTTTTACAGGCCATCGCAAATTGGCTGAAAGCCGGGGAGACCGACCCTCTATTGGAAGAGAGCGTTCCAGCCAACCCTGCATCACCTTCCGCTGAAAGTCCAATGGATTTTCAGCGGGCATTATCCGAATTTGAAGGGGATAAGGAATTTTTACTTGAAGTCCTGGATGAATTCATCGGAAATTTACATAAACAACTTCCCAAAATCAGCCGGGCAATTGCCGACGACGATGCCGAAATTGTGCGCAGGGAAGCCCATTCGATTAAAGGAGGGGCTGCAAACATAACAGCAGACAAACTTTCAAAAGTTGCACATGTACTGGAAAAACTGGGAGCATCCGGAGATCTGACAGGGCATGAGAGTATTTTTCCCAGGCTGTCCTTTGAAATTGAAAATTTATCAAACTTTGGCGAACGCTTGGCGCAGAAGAGGTAACCCTGCGTCTACGCTAGGGACCGCGCAAAAAGAACTTCACATAATCTGTTTGCAAAAACCCTTAAAACATTGGGTATTTTGCAAACAGAATGTGAACTAATTATTGCGCGACCCCTTAGTACATAACAGCAACATAATCCTTACGAATCAAGGGGGCAAAATGATACCCGATTTGAAACACTTCAAAGAATCGATCAACAGGGAGAACATCATTTTCTGTTTCTGCGGTCCGATTTCCCAGGTTTTGATGGTTGAAATCGGTGATATGCTGAAACTGAAAATGAATCAGGGAAAATCCGGCAAAAACAAATCAACGCTTTCAAAGGTTTTTTCCATCCTTGTTGAACAGGTACAAAACATTATTCATTATTCAGATGAAAAATATCCGGTGGACAGCGAGGTATATGAGATCGACCAGCTTAGCGTAGGCATCATTGCCGTAGCCCTCGATGAAAACGCATGCTCGGTGATATCCGGGAACCGGATAAGAAATCCGAAAGTCCCCCGTCTTCAAAGTGCATTGTTAAGCTTGCAAAAAATGGACAAAAACGAACTAAAGGCCTACTATAAAAAACAGCAGAGATCGGAACCTTTGGATAACAGCAAAGGAGCGGGGCTGGGATTCATCGAAATCGCCCGGAAGACCAATTATCCCATTGAGTTTAATTTTACACCCATTGATGAGGATTATTCATTTTTCACGATAAAGGCGATGGTTTAAAGGAGAGAGCGATGACCGACTTAAACATAGAAGCCACTAAATATACACCCCAAATTCTTTTTGACAGCAGCACCAACACCCTGATTCTCAAAGGAGAATCCTACCCGGAAAACACCTTTGAATTTTACAGGCCCTGTTTTGAATGGTTGAACGCGTATTTTGACCTGCCGGAATCTCCCCCACTGGTCATCAATGTAGAACTGATCTATTTTAACAGCAGTTCCTCTAAAATATTGTTCAACCTGTTTGATCTTCTGGATGCCACAGCAAAAAAAGGAAAAAAAGTATCCGTAAACTGGATTTATGACGAGGAGGATGAGGATTACCTGGAATTTGGAGAAGAGTTTGCCGAAGATCTTGCGCATGTTCCGTT
>PIVQ01001165.1 GCA_003354055.1 Desulfobacteraceae bacterium
AAGGATCGGCTCCAAAATTACTTGATCTTTTGTTTTCAAAATACCCATTTAAGGGGTTTTGGAAACAAGTTTCTGCCCTTCAGGGTATTTAGATCAAGTTATTTTGTAACGATTC
Source organism: Desulfobacteraceae bacterium (assembly GCA_003354055.1). Next base: position 116 of record PIVQ01001165.1, read on the forward strand.
CTAATGATTTGAAAGGAACCAACATGGCAGAAGCTGTCATCACACTTGGCCGGAAAAAGAAGGCCCCTACTTTTTTAGACAAGGTTAAGGAGATCCTGCCCGAAGGCGGAAATCTCAACGCCTGCCTGACCTGTGGCGCCTGCGCCTCAGGCTGCCCTGCAACAGGGCTGGCAGATATGGATCCCAGGAAATTCCTGCGCATGGCCGCCCTGGGTATGGATGAAGAGATCATCGCATCCGACTGGCCCTGGATGTGCACCATGTGCATGCGCTGCATGTACGTCTGTCCAATGCAGATTGATATTCCCCAGCTGATTTTTAATACCCGGGGACTGCGCCCAAGAGAAGAACGCCCCAAAGGCATCCTGGCATCCTGTGATGTGGCCCTTAAGACCGAAACCACTTCTGCCATGGGTACCAACGAAGAAGACTTCGAATTTGTGGTTGAGGATGTCCTGGAAGAGTACCAGGAAAGCCAGCCTGAATTTGCAGATATGCAGGCCCCAATTGATAAGGAAGGGGCTGAATTTTTCCTGAATCAGAATTCCAGGGAACCTGTGACCGAACCCGATGAAATGGTCCCCCTGTGGAAGATACTTCACCTGGCAGGCGTGGACTGGACGTACGGCAGCAAAGGCTGGGCCGGTGAAAACTACTGCATGTTTTTAGGCGATAACGACTCCTGGAAACAGATCACCTCAAAGACAGTGGGCCAAGCCAACAAGCTTAAGGTAAAAACATACCTCAACACCGAGTGAGGGCACGTCACATTCTCAGTCCGGGCCGGACTGAAAAGATTTAACCTGGAACATAAGTTTCAAGTCAAAAACATTTATGAATATTATGCCAAGTGGATCCGCGAAGGCAAACTAAAGGTAAACTCTGACTGGAACAAAGATCTGGGTATCAAATTCACAGTACAGGATCCCTGTCAGATCGTTCGGAAAAGCTATGGAGATCCCATTGCAGAGGACCTGCGGTTTGTGGTGAAATCCGTTGTGGGTGAAGAAAACTTTATCGACATGCAGCCAAACCGCTCCAACAACTATTGCTGCGGCGGCGGCGGGGGATTTCTCCAATCCGGATTCAAAGAAGAACGGCTGGCCTACGGCAAATTAAAGGATGATCAAATTAAAGCCACCGGTGCAGACTATTGCATTGCCGGCTGTCATAACTGTCATGCCCAGATCCATGAACTCAGCGAACATTACGGAGGTAATTACCCTGTGGTTCATATGTGGACCCTGATCTGTCTGTCATTGGGAATTCTGGGACCCAATGAAAGGGAATATCTTGCGGATGACCTAAAAGAGGTCAATGTATTCCACCCGGAAAGCGCCATGTAGCCTGACATAAACTGCCGGAAGTCCCTGCCGTACAGGGACTTCCGGCAGCCACCTTCCTTTTCAGACACGCCCTACTTTAAAACGGTCCGTTTTCCCAGGGGCGCAAAACAAACCCCGGCCAACCTGAAATGGGCAAATCCGAACGGAATGCCGATAATGGTCAGGCACATGGTGACCCCGGCCAGAACATGGGAGATGGCCAGCCAGATCCCTGCCAAAACAATCCATAACACATTACCAAGGGTCGTACCCACAACCCGTTCTTCCCCCACGGCCCTGGCATC
>PIVQ01000369.1 GCA_003354055.1 Desulfobacteraceae bacterium
TGTGGTGCTGGAAATGATGGATCAAATAAGTTATGTGCTTCATCTACAATAATTAATGTTTTTCTTAATGGATCTCTTGGATTTTTCTTAAATAATTTTTTACCAATATCATTTTTCTTCACCAAAGCATTTGAGAATTGTCTATAAGTCATTGGATTATACCAGTTACCTTTTGTCATTTTTCTAAACTCTTTTTTTTGTTGTTTTCTACTACCTGTTAATGGTTTATTGGAGTTTAATACACCAGCATGACAAACTTGGTCAAATATATTTTTATAAACAACATTTCTTAATTTTCCTTGTGTTACCCATAATACTTGATATTCTTGGTCAAAACCAGAAGCAATTGATACGGCCGCACAAGTATTATGTGTTACAGTAAAATCTCCCATTAAATATCTATTATTTCTATTTATTGTAAAACCATAATAATTATCTATTGATTTTTCTATAACTTTAAAATCTGTTACTAATACATCTTTTTTTTGTTTTCTTTTTGAAGCCATTTTTCTTTTAACTTTTACTGGTATTTCATCAACATCACCTGATATTGTTACATTATATGCTTCACCATATTTTTTAACTCCTTTATAAGTCCAAGATGTTTTCTTTAATTTTTTATATGCTGCAAATCCTAAGCTTCTACATAAAAATACTATATCATCTGATATTCTTTCTATTTTTTGTGCTATTGAATAACCTCCATTTTTTTCTAAGTGACCATCTGAATCAATTAATCCTGCTAAAATTTGTAATCTAATTTCTCTGGAATTAATTTTATAAATATCTGGTATATGTTTATTATTTATTAAGTTTTGGTCTTTTAATTCTTTCATAAATGAATTAGTATTTCCTGTATGCTGATTACCTCCTTTTTTTAATGAGTTTATTCTATATTCAAACCCACTATGATATTGTAAATATAAATCATATTTTTGTAATATTTCTTTTAAGTATTTTAATATAGTAGCATCCTGATTAGCAATACAAGTATCTCTTTTACTTCCGTCACCTATCCAAAAACCTATTATATAAGGGTCAAAATTTACTTTTTTTGTTTTAAAATCTGCACCTTTTCTATATAATTTTAATTCTCTTTTAGTTGATTTAGGTAATTTTAAATATTCTTCTACTGATATTTCTACTATTTTATCTTCTTCAGTTTTTATAGTTTCTTTTAAAAAATCTTCTCCTTCTTTTTTTGTTTTAAAATATTTAGATTTATATTTTATAGTTTCTTTATTTAAATATTGAGCACAATAGTTTTTTGTAGATTTTGTTCTTTTATCATTTACATATTTAACACCTCTATTTGTTGCTTTTAAACATAAAATATGCTCTGAATTAACAGTAAAACTTTCTCCCTTTATTGGTTTTATTTCATACATAATATCTTTTCCTCTTCCTAAACTTAAAACTTTTCTTGGCTTGGAATCATCACCCATTAAATTTTCTCCTACTTTAATATTCTGGACTTTTTTTATAGAACCATTTGCCATTAAAATAGGTGTATCTTTTTCGTGACATTTACCAGCACCTACAGTATGGTATAATAATAAACCTTTTTGTTTTTGTTTAGGGTTTAAGAACTTTTTAACAAACTTTTGTGTTTTATGAAAAGCAATTTTATTTGAGCGTCCAGAACATTCATTCTTTATTGATTTGGATACCCATTTATATTGTTTGTATTCTTCTCCTATAACTTGTTGTAATTTAGACATAATACAAATTGTATATGTTTAAATAATGTTTTAATTTTTAATTTTTAATTTTTGTAAGTTTTTGTTGAAATTTTTGTTAAAAAAATTATTCTATCATTGCTAAGTTTTCTTCAACTGAAGGCATAGGCTGAGGAGATTGAGATAGTTCTTTTGTTTCATTTTGCATTGCTTTCATGTTCGCATCTACCATATTTGCTATATAAATTTCTTCATCTACATCTGATTGTATTTCTAATGCTTTTTTTGATTTCATAAATAAAAAACAACCTCCAATAACTGCTAATACAGCTAATACTACTAATACTTTTTTATTTGTAATAATTTTCATCATTTTACTTAACATATTTTTAAACATTGCGAACATTATAATATTTTATTATATAATTAATTATAATATTATTTTTTTCAAAATAAATCTTTACTTAATAATAATTATTTGTTTTAACACTAATTCATTAAATAACATTCCTAAAACTGAATAAAATAATAATGAAACTGCTGATATTTTTGTAGCTGGTTCTAACATTATCATGAAAAGAAAAGAACATAATATAAATAAGTATTGTTCTATGATTTTCTTATAGACGTTATCTATTTTTAAATCTAATTCAAATAAAGCCATTATTATTATATATTATATAATTATAATATTTTTATATTTTTATTTTTTACATTTATTAAAATGATATCTTTTCATCTACTTTCAATAGTTTTTATTTATCTAAAATTTATAAAGATTCTTCAAAATCCAAATCATATTTCATATTTATTATATCTACAATAATATATTTTTCTTTTAATGAAGGTTGTAACACATCATAAAGTTCTATAGTGTTTAAAATATCTGTTTTTCTCAAGTCTAAATATTTTATGACTTTTTCTTTATCACATACATCATCATAAAGTTCAATTATGTTTAAAATATTCTTTTTTAAATAAATGTATTTTTTATATTTTCTAATATAATTATTGATGTTATTTGAATTTTTATTATCAGTATTGATATCAATGTTGAGTTCTTCAACAAAATACCTAACAATATTTAAATGATTATACTTACAAGCATAACGAATAGTCTCTGAAATGCGTGACTGATAGGTGTAGTGATAATTATTGCAAAGAATGTCAACCTTAGGCCGTTGAATAATATACTTAACGAGTTCTAAATTACTACTTTCACAAAATATATTATAATTTACATTATGTTCGTTAACAAGATACTTAACAAGTTCTAAATTATTACTTCTACAAGCCATATTATAAGGGGAAGCTGACACATTACGACTAGTATTGACATCAGCATTATGTTCATTAATAAGATACTTAACAAGTTCTAAACTACCAGACCAACATGCGTAATGAAGAACTGTCCAACCGTAATTACTAATAACATTGGCATCAGCATTATGTTCATTAATAAGATACTTAACGAGTTTTAAATTACCAGAATGACAAGCATGAAACAGAGGTGTTATACCATATGGCATAACACCAAAATTAGTAGGGGGAGGATTGACATCAGCATTACGTTCATTAATGAGAGACTTAACAAGTTCTAAATTACCAGATTTACAAGCTTCAGTAAAAGTAGTCATTATTTATTATTTTTATTTTCCAAATCAATTTTAAATTATTTTTAATCTGTGAAGAAAACCAACTTTTTTGGTTTTAATGTAATTCCATATTTATCTTTCATTATCCATACATTTGATACTATTATTTGTGATTTTACATACATTTTTTTGTATAGTATTGATTGAATATCTTCAATTTTTCTTAATTGTGTATATTTTCCATCTTTATCGCATTTTAATATATTACAATAGAACTGTTGATTATTATCATAAATTAATTTTAAGTTTATGTATGGAGGATAGTTTGCTTGTTTATTTATTAGTTTATTTCCAAATCGTTCTATATCTTTTCTTGATGAGTTTAATGGTTGTTCTAATATATCTAACCAGGATTTATGTTCTAAAAAGTTATCTGTTACTAAATCATTAATATTTTCTATGAAATTATAAATTTCTGGTAATTGTTGTTTTGTAATTGAAACATTCAATGAATATTTTTCTTTACCATTATTAACATACTTTGTAATTCCAAAAGGACAGTGTAATTTTGGTAAGTTTAAGTATATTCTATCATTTTCGCCATATAAGTTTACAATATTATATTGGTTATTTTTCTGCTCTATTTGGGTGAAGTTTATTGCACTGATAGGGTTCATTATATATTATGATAATCATTATATATAATATTAATTTATTAATACTAAATCAATTTATAATTTAATTGTTTTCTTACATTTAGGTATATGACGTGATATATTATTATTACCTATTAATCTACTACAATGAGGACATTCAATTTTTTTATATTTTTTACCCTTACTACCTTCACTAATATTCTTTTTACTTTTTTTACTTCGTTTTTTTCCAATTTGCCCTTGTGTTTTTTTTCTTATTGTTTCTTTACTTTGTTTTTTCCCATAATTTGGATGGTCTTTTCCTTTCTTATGTATCATCCCAATGTGAGCAATTGAAATATTTTTTTATGTTCTTCACTAAATATTTTACCTTTCTGTTTTTCACTCATTAATTTTTTAGTTTTTTCTGCATGAGTTCTACCAGAAAAAGTATCTCCTCCATCTAAACCATTTTCTAATTTTAAATTAGCCCATTTATCTGATTTTTCAACATTAAAAAAATTACTAACAAATAAACAAAAATCTTTACATTGTTGTTTTTCATTCTCGTTAAAATAATTAATAATAACTGATTTATAACCTTTACTATGTTTTTTTAAATGTGGCTTCCAATATAGACCACTTCCAGTATAATTATGAACTTTTTTTTCTGTTTTTAGTGTAGATTTACCTATATATTTCAAATTACAATGATTACAAGTTTTAATATAAATATAAGTTGGTTTGAACATTCTTATATTTATATAATATTTAAATTTTAACTTAATTATTTGAGATATGATATTCCATAAATCTTACAAGATCTTTATATGATCTATTTCCAGTATATTCTTTTACTTTTTTACCTTCTGTTAATGCTAGAATTGTTGGGAATGAACTTACTCCATATTGTTCTACTATTTCTGGTTTTTCGTTTTGTTTTACTTGAACTAATTCAATATATTCTGTATTTCCGTAATTATTTACTAATAAATCAAAAGTTGGTTGAAACTCTTCACAATGTCCACATCCTTTCATTGAGAAAAATACTAATTCTTTTGATGTTTGGGATAAACCAAAATGTTCTTTATTAAAAAAACCCATCATATAATAATAACCTAAAGTTCCTCCAATTACTAATGCTAATATTGCTAATTGTTTTTTATATTGTTTTACTATTTTTAAGATTTTGTTAAATATTTTCATTATAATTTTATTATATTATTTATTAATATATTTATTTTAAAAACTATCATTACTGTTTTATTTTAAAAATGGATATTAATCCATATAATTGTATTTTATGACTATAATCATTAGTTAAATTATATTCAATATCTCCTAATTTAGTTAGGATGTATAAATACTTATCAACATCTATGATTGTTTTATTTTTATTTATTGAAATTGTTATTTCATTTACTATATTTGTTAATAATAACTGTTTTTCTACTATAATAGAGTTAATTTTCTTAAAACTTGTTGATAAGTTTATCTCATCATTTAATAAAGTATCAATAAAGAAATTAATATTTTCTTCTGTTGGATAATTAAATATTTTATAAATATTTGAATGTTTTAATTCATTATCTTCAATAAGATTTTGAAAAATATTAATACATTTTCTCATATCTCCTTTTCCAAACTTATAAATATCTTCTAATACTTTATCATCATTTAATTTGATTTTTTCTTCTTTTGCGATTGTTTTTAATATGTCTTTCATATCAACATATTTTATTTTACTAAATCTAAAACATAAACATCTTGAAGATACTGCTGTTGTTATTTTGTTAATATAATTACAAATAAAACAGAATATTATATTATGACTATTATTTTCCATTAGTGATATTAATAAGTTTTGGGCATCTAAAGTCATACTATCTGCCTCATCTAAAATAATCATTTTCTTCTTCTTACTAAAAAATATTTTTGTATTTACAAAATCAGAAATAATATTTCTTACAACATTTATACCTCTATTATCAGAAGCATTTAATTCAAGTATCATATTTTTATAATTTTTCCCATAGTATTCTCTTGCAAAAGTTTTCATGCAACTTGTTTTGCCACATCCTGGGAGTCCATAAAATAGTATATTATTTTCAACTTCTCCATTTTTCATAATTTCTTTTAATATTGTTAGAATATGTTCTTGTGATTTTACTTGTTTTAGAGTTTCAGGTCTATATTTTTCTGTCCAAATCTTATTAGTCATAATAAAATATATATCTAATTATATCTTATTATAATATCTTTATTAAATTTTAAATTTTAAAATTGATTTTAAATTAAATTAATAATATTATGGATTTATTACAAATTTTTTTTGATAAACACGATGAAACAATTGGTAAATTATATAATTTAAAAACTGCAACACTAAATATTCTGCGTCAAAGACCAATAAGACAAGATAACATTGATACTAATAACAGAATTCGTAAAACATCTTGTATTAATTCTAAAGGTGAGAATATTATTATTAGAGAATGGGAATATTTCTTTGCTAATATATGTGAAGACTTTGCGAGTATATATAAAATTGGATTGATTTCCTATGCAAAAACAAACATTGATATATTTTTAACTTTAAGATTATTCATAAAAGAAGATAATAATATAAAAGATATAATTAATTATAAAATGCAAATGGAAATAAATGAAGCATTTGATGAGAGACTTGATTTATATATAAAAGAATCAAATATATTTATAGATTACATAAATACTATATATGAACAATGTGGAATTGATTTAATATCAAAAATAGAAATTTAATCAAATAAAATTGAAATATTTTAATATGTTAAGTAATATATTAAATAAATGAACTTTCATTAATATAAGAAGTTAAAAATATTTTTAAACTTTTGTGGTAATTATTTATTTTTTAGTTTTTTTAAATTTATATATATTTTTTCCAATCTTTTCTAATTTGAATTTCTTTGAAGGTGGTAAATAATATTTTGGTTGTCCTCCTATAAATTCAATCGTAGCATTATCTTTTACATTATTTTCTAATAATTTTTTAACATATGTTTTATATATTGTATATGGACAATACATAAATGCAACATATTTATAATGATTTTTTGGTAATTTTTTAATATCTCCAGTAAAATCACAACGTGATATACCAGATGTATCAATTGCCAAATA
>PIVQ01001166.1 GCA_003354055.1 Desulfobacteraceae bacterium
GGTCTCATCAAGACCTACGACCTGCTGAACCGCTTCAAGAACGACCCCAAATCGTTCCTCAAAGACAAAGCCTCCAAGCAGGTCGAGGCCATTCTGCAAGCCAACCCCAGAATCAAAAATGCCATTGACTCATACGCTCAGGCCCAGGAATATGTCAAGAATCCGAGGCTGATAGAACAGCGTCTCCAGGAGCGCATGACCAAGAGTGTTTTGAAAAAGGCCCGCGAGTTGGACTCGTTCAAAGCGGTGGAGTCGTCCATCGACAAGGGACGCCGGAAGATAGAAGCGTTGGAAGCCCAGGTCAATGACCAGGCCGGGAAACTGAAAGGTCAGGCGCTCAAGGCGGTCATGGAATCGGAGACGGTTAAGACGGCCAGAGCCAAAATCGACGAACTGAACCGGGCCGGAAGACGAATGGAGAGTCAACTCCAAGACAAGCTGAAGCATGTGGAGAGAACCTTCGTCGAAAGCGGTTCAGGTAAGGCCTTGAAAAATATGCAGGACACTTTCAAAGTCACCCAGAGCAGAATAGAGCGCATGCTCGCCCCGGACAAGACACCGAGAGATCTATACGATGCCAACCTGACCCGGTCGGTCATCAAAAGCTATGACGAGACCAACCAATATGCCATGGGCAAGCGGGCAGCAACACCGCGCCAGTTTGACGAGGTCATGATGGACGATTTCAGCTTTCAGGATTAAGGGCACTCATCCTCCAAATCACGATCACTCCTGAAATATACATGCCTTTAAATTTGAAACCATCTGGAAGTATCCAGAAAAGGTAAAGAATAAGAATGAAGCAACTTAAAATATATCAAGTAGACGCTTTTTCCGATAGTGTCTTTCAAGGGAATCCAGCGGCTGTTTGTCCTCTTGAACACTGGTTTGATGATGAAATATTACAGGCTATTGCTCAGGAAAACAATTTGGCCGAAACTGCGTTTTTCATTCCAAGAGATAATGGATTTCATATCCGTTGGTTTACTCCCATGCAAGAGGTTCCTTTGTGTGGACATGCCACACTCGCCTCAGCATTTACTATTTTCACCGAACTTGAACCGTCACGTAAGTCGATTCAGTTTGAATCAAAAAGCGGCCCGTTACTGGTTACACGTCAAGATTCATTGTTTGAAATGGATTTCCCCGCCTACCCAATGGCACCTTGTCCAAGCCCGCCAAGTAGTTTATTAAAAGGGTTGAGAGAGCGACCTCAAGAGGTGTATGTTGTTGAAGAAGATCCAAATTATTACGTGATCCTGAAAAGTGAAGATGACGTAAGAGGCATAGAACCCGACTTGAATTTATTCGAGCAACTTCACCCATACAGTGTTGTCGTCACTGCACCTGGGGCCCGGACTGATTGTGTTTCCAGATATTTTGCACCAAGTTATGGGATTCCCGAAGATCCTGTAACCGGATCGATCCATAGTGCTTTAGTGCCATATTGGGCCAATCGTCTCCAAAAATCGAAAATTCATGCCTATCAAGCCTCCCAAAGAGGAGGTGATCTTTTTTGTGAGTTCTTGGGGGAACGCGTTCTTATAGGGGGGCATGCAGTAAAATATTTAACCGGGACAATATATATCTAACAAAGTGGCGCAATACATTATAAATCTAAACATGCAAAACTTCCTGTTGGAAGTGCAACATTCCTCTGGCAAACACTTGATTGCATCACTCATCGTCAGGAAGGAAAGGTCGAATATAGAAGCATTGAAAAATTTGACTCATCTGAAGAG
>PIVQ01001167.1 GCA_003354055.1 Desulfobacteraceae bacterium
CGGTTGTGGTGAATATCGGTGATATCGGTGAGCAGTCGCGCATCCATATTATAATTTTTCCATGATAGTGCGGGCAATCACGGCCGCACCCAGTGCGCCTATCATTTGCGGGTTGTCGGAAATTCTCAGTTCAAGGCCCAATCTTTTTTCCAGCGCTTTTACCACGCCGATGTTCAGGGCCACCCCCCCGCTCATGGCGACAGGCTCCATCAATCCGATTTTACCGAGCAGGATCTCACCTCTTTCGACAACCACATTATGAACCCCGCGAACAATTTCCGGAATAGGCGTATCATTCGCCACCAGGGAGATCACTTCGGTTTCGGCAAAAACCGTACACATGCTGCTGATCTCCACATTGTTTTCGGTCTGCTGGGAAATCGTTCCGAGATCCGCAAGCCCCACCTCCAGAGCTCTTGCAATAACTTCCAGGAAACGGCCCGTGCCGGCGGCACATTTGTCGTTCATGATAAAGTCCATCACCCGGCCATGATCGTCGATGCGTATGGCCTTGCTGTCCTGGCCGCCGATATCAAGGATGGTTGCTGCATCGGGAAACAGGAAATGGACCCCGGCCGCATGGCAGGTGATCTCCGTCACATTTTTGCCGGAAAACGGAAGGTTTTCACGCCCGTATCCTGTGGTCACCACAAAGTCCACATCATCTTCCGACAATCCGGCTTGTTCAAGCACCCATTCATAGACCCTCTCACCCGACTTTCTGCTCCTGCCGCCGGTCAGATCAATCGCAGACCCCAAAATATTCTTGTTATCACCCAGCACAACGCCCTTGGTTGCAAGGGAACCGGAATCAATACCTACCGTAATCATACCTCACTCCTGTATTTAAGCATCTCCGCAAATGCATCTATCCTTATTTTGACCTGGGAAAATGAATAGCCCCGGCTGTCGATGAAATCGCCGTCTATCTCCAGCATGGAGATACCTGCTTTGCTCAGGCGGTTCCTGATAATCTGGTTTGCGCTCAGCTGGCGTCGGCAGCCCCATTGGTTAAACCGTATGACGCCATCGATGCCATATTGTTCAATCAGGTCAAAATTCGTATTATCGATGCCGGTAAAGTGCAACTGCCGCTTGGCCATGTACATGTAAGGGTCATCTTCCGCCAGCAACTCGTCAATATTCCGGGTCAGGGCCGGCATGACATTGGACATGACTTCCAGGCCACACGCATCTTCTATATATCGAATTATCTCGTTGTTGTAAAAAGGTACCAGCCCGTCCCATATTACCCGAGGCCTGTCTTTCCCGACATTCCGGCCGGCGGTTTCAACCGAATCGCGCAACTCTTCATAGCATAGACGGATGCCCTGGGTGGCCTGTTCCGATCCCAGATTACTGAAATGAGTGGTGATGTCCGTGCCGAATTTGTGCACGGACGGACATACCTGCCGGGCAGCGGAAAAAGAGATGAGTTTCTCGTAATAACGCAGTGCCGCTTTAGATTCTTTGACCGCGGATCCTATCCGGTCGGGGACGGCGGTGATGCCCAGAGATTTTTCAATATGCGTCACCATCTCTTTGGTGCGGCGGGCCAGGTAGGCCACAGACGCATTGCCGCGGCGATGGGGCATATCCAGGAGGAACCAGGGGCAGTCGTATATATCGCTCAACGCGTAAAACATCCTGGCCCCGCTGTCGCACGGAAAATAGGCAAAGGTGATGAAATCGGGAGAGGGCAGGCAGTCTTCCATGGCCGCGCCCAGTACGCACCGGACAAC
>PIVQ01000370.1 GCA_003354055.1 Desulfobacteraceae bacterium
ACTGTACTGTCTTGCCTCGGCCGGGTTTGAAAATGAAAAAGCAGGGTGCCCCCGCAATTCATCTCAAGGTTAAAATACCCTTTGGACAGATCAGAGCCAGGCGTGAAAAAGAATTCAACACAAGAGTCTTTATAAACATCATCCTGATCTTCTGCCGCTGTCGCCCGAACATATCTGTCCTCAACCCGGAACATCAGGAATAGCGCCATATTATCATAGGCGATCTTCACCTCTACCTTTGGGAAATGATCCGGTTTGTTCCCCATATAGTGCCGGATCACTTCGGATGGAATATCTTTCCACAGTCCCCCATCCCAGACTGAATTTTCAATGGGTAAGTTGTCTGTTTTTATTGCCTTGCAAATCATATTTTTTTTTCAAATAGGAGGCTTTGATCTCCGGACTAAAAATTTTGATATTTCATCTTTGGCTGTTTTTTCCATTTCTTTAAAAGACAATATCATACCAATATCATAATGATCCTCTCCAAATGCTTCAACCCTGACTATGGTACCGATGAGAAGAAGCGGAGCTGCATCCTCGGCGATTGGGATACTGACCTGTACCTTGGTCCCGATATCCAGTGACTCCTTGTTTTCAAAAAGTATCCCTCCGATGGCAATATCCTTACTGGTACCTGTCTGCGTACTATTGCTGCTGAAACCTAAGTGTTTCACCTTTATTGCCCGGTTGAATTTAATCCGTAGAAAACGCCGTTTATCTTTTTTAAAAAGTGAAATACTGTCTTTTCCGGCTCCCTTGGCTCTGTAAAGGGCGCTGTCAGCCAGGTTTAACAGGTTCTTTGCTTCTCCAGCATCCACTGGAAAGTTAGCAACACCTCCACTTACGGTTACCTGATGGCTTTCATCTCTTATTCTTATTGTCGTTTCCTTGATCTCTTTGCGTAATCGTTCAGCCAATAAAAGGGCATTTATTTTATCTGTGTTCGGCATAAGAACTACAAACTCATCTCCGCCAAACCTGGTTTTAATATCACTGCCTCTCATTCCCTTTTCGATTGTGCCGGCGATAGTTTTTAAAACGACATCACCGGAATGATGACCCAGCGTATCATTAATTTCTTTAAAATCATCAATATCCAGAAAAAGAAGGGACAATTCTGTGTTATAGCGTTTTGCCAATGAAAGATGTTGATTCAGGACTTCCTTTAAATAGGTTCTATTGAAAAGACCTGTCAGCTTATCATGGGTGGAGTCTTCCATGACTTTCTCGTAGGCGTTTATCCCGACAAGTTTGTGATTGCTCAACGAATCTTCCGACCTGCAAAAAAAATCGCTGATTGCCGTTATCAAGCTGACTTTCCGGTCCAAAGACTTGGAGATCTTATCCCGGTGTTCAATTATTTCTAACCAGATAATTTTTGCCTGACCGGGTTCAAAATCAAGATCGGCAAGAATTTGGAGGATCTCTTGATACGCCACATCACCATTCTTTTTTGCAAGCATGTTAAATTCATATACAAACCGATCATCATCAGATGAGGTGGTGATGCAATTTAGGACAGAAACTCTGAGTTCGCCCATGTTATCCTCCTCTTTTTTATATCGATGTTCTCAATATTATGAATCACAGTACCATGCCTATAGCCTTAAATGAATCAGGATAACAAAAGTTAAGAAAACGCCAGAAGGAGATTGAACACGATTTAATCTGCCTGAGTAATATATTCTTAGTAACATGTTATTGAGATTCCTTCAAACTATAAGCGAATAACTGGCGGCCCAAAGCTTGACTTAAAGGATGAGTTTGAATACATAAGTCGGGTTGAGTTCGGTTTATTTTGTGAATGAATTTTTGAAAGCAATTGCTATAAGTCCCAAACCAAAGGAGGGGGCATGAAAAAGACAAGAATATTAATCCTGGTAACTCTGACGCTGTCGCTGCTGACATTGTTGATGATCACCGGCCTTGCTGTAGCCAAAACCACAACCATCAAGCTGGGTGTCGTGACCAAGCCTGGTGCTGCCCAGAATATTGTGGCGGAGAAGTTCAAAGCGTTGCTGGAAGAGCGGTCGGACAATGCATACAAGGTTAAGATTTTTCATTCCGCATCCATTGGAAATGAAACGGAAATCCTTCAGCAGATCCAGATGGGCACCATTCACATGGGGGTGATCACGGGCGGGCCTTTTGATACCTTTGATCCCATTGTCAGGGTGATCAATTATCCGTTTTTGTTTAAGGATCATGCCCAGGCTGACCAGGTTCTGGACGGTCCCCTTGGAGATGAAATTTTAAAAAACCTGGAAACCTCCGGGTTCAAGGGGCTTTGTTATTCCGAAAACGGTTTCCGGAACCTGACTAATAACCGTTCGGCTGTTACCGGGCCGGATCAGGTAAAGGGATTGAAGATCAGGGTGATGTCCTCAGCCCTTCACAAGGCCATCTGGCAGAGTTTGGGGGCCAATCCTACGCCCATGCCCTGGCCCATTTATACGGAACTGGAGCAGGGGGTGATCGACGGTCAGGAAAATCCCCTCTGGGTCATGGAGGTTTATAAGTTCTATGAGATCCAGAAATATATGACCCTGACCCGCCATGTTTATTCTCCCCATATCAATGTGGCCTCTCTGAACTGGTTCAATAAACTGCCGGCAGCGGACCGGACCATGATTGAAACCGCTATCAAAGAGGCGGCAAAATTCCAGCGTCAGAGCAACCGGGATAAGAATGCCGGACGTCTGGCCCTGCTTAAGGAAAAGGGGATGCAGGTGGTTGAAAATCCGGATGTGGCAGCCTTCCGTGATAAAGTGGCCGGGTTGAAAGAGATGGATCTTTATTCAGATCCCAAGGTTCAGGCACTGCTGGTTAAAATTCTGGATGCTGTAAAATAGCCGGGGTAGCCGGTTCAAGGAAGGTTCGTGGCCGTCCCAATGCTGGAATTTTTAAATAAAATAAGTTTTCGCCTGAACCGCTGGATTCAGACCTTTGTCTGTGCCATGGGTATCTCCATGGCCGTGATTGTCGCGGTTCAGGTATTCTGCCGGTATGTCCTCAACCACTCTCTGTTCTGGTCCGAGGAACTGGCCCGGCTGATCCTGGTTTGGCTGACCTTTCTCGGGGCCACAGTGGCCTACTATTATAAGGCGCATCCGGGGGTGGACGGCCTTTACAGGAGGCTGCCGGATAGATGGCAGAAAGGTGCCGCCCTGTTGGTTCATCTGGCGAGCCTGAGTCTTTTTGCTGTGATGATCTATAGCGGGTTTCAGTTTGCCTGGTTTGTCAGGCTCCAGATCACACCGGCCCTGAACCTTCCCAAATGGGTGATCATGGCTGTTGTGCCAGTGACAGGAATATTTTTTACTGTCCATTGTCTGACTTTTTTAGGGCAGACCTTAGGAAAGGATAAGGGAAAATGACCACTGAAATCCTAATCCTGACCCTGTTCTTTCTGTTCATGATCAACACCCCCATTGCCATTGCAATCGGTACAGCGTCCCTGGTTGCCATCGCTATTCAGGGGGATTTTTCCCTGATGATGGTGATCCAGCGCATGGTGGCAGGCACTGACTCTTTTCATCTCATGGCGGTTCCCCTGTTCATGTATGCGGGCACCATTATGGAAAAAGGAGGCATTTCCCAGCGGCTCATTGATTTTGCCAATGCCCTGACCGGCTGGCTGCCTGGGGGGCTTGCTGCCGTCTCCATTGTATCGGCTATGTTTTTTGCCGGCATTTCAGGATCTGCTGCCGCAGATGCCGCTGCGGTTGGGGCCGTGCTGATCCCGGCCATGAAACGATCCGGGTATCCGTCTGATTTTTCCGCCGCTGTCCAGGCGTCGGGCGGCTCTCTGGGGGTGGTGATTCCTCCATCTATTCCCATGATTATTTTTGGATTTCTAACCGGCGCCAGTATCAGCCGCCTGTTTGCGGCCGGGATTTTGCCGGGTCTTCTTATCGGCATCTCCCTTATCGGTGTATCCACCCTCATTGCCTGGAAAAACGGGTATGCACCGGATACGGTATTTTCAATCAGCAATATTTTTAAGACATTTCGACGGGCCTTTTTGGCCCTGGGTGCGCCCATTATTATTCTGGGCGGGATATTGTTCGGGATTTTCACGGCAACGGAATCTGCTGCCGTGGCCGTGGTCTATGCCCTGTTTGTCTCCATGGCGGTGTACAGGAAAATCGGTATTAAAGACCTGTTTCCCATTTTCGGCCAGGCCAGTATTACGGCATCCGTGGTCATGTTTATCATTGCCACGGCTTCGGTATTCTCCTGGATCGCGGCCATCGAAGATATCCCTGCCACCCTGGCAGGCAGTCTGCTGGGGATAACGGATGATCCCACCCTGTTGCTCCTGCTGATCAATCTGGTGTTGCTGATTGCCGGTATATTTGTTGAAACCACAGCGGCTTTGATTCTTCTGGTCCCCATGATCACGGCCATGATTCCTGCTCTGGGCATTGACCTGATCCAGCTTGGCGTCATTGTGGTGGCCAACCTGGCCATCGGCATGCTGACTCCGCCCATGGGTATCTGCCTGATCGTGTCTGCCTCCATTTCCGGGGACAGCATCGGGGCGGTGAGTCGGAGAGTGATTCCCTTTCTTCTGATCCTGCTTGTAGATCTTGCCATCATCACCTTTTATCCGCCGTTGACCATGTGGCTGGCTGCTTTGGTGGGAACATAAATTTACAACAGCAATCACTATAGACTCTGATAAACGATTAGAGGGGGCAATGAGTCGTGATAGCGAGAGCAGTTATCAGCGAGAACAGCGAGAGCAGCAGGAGGAGAACCTTCGGTTGACAAAATATTCGTGGAAGCAGGTGTTGCCGGGCAAAAATAATTGGTGCACGAAGCGTTATAACTGTTCTCGCTGCTCGCGCTGTTCCAGCTGTTCTCGCTATTCCACATAGACACCCCAATTGAGAATTACTGCTTACAATTTTGCACTGGCAATCCAGGGGGTTTGTTGGTAAGGTTAACGTCGTTGAGAATGATACAGACTGGGGGGATGAGCGGGGTATGGATCCAATTGAACAGGCTGAAAAAATCATAGATGATACCTATATCAGGTATAAGACCATCTTTGAAAATACCGGGACCGCCACCATTCTTATCGAAGAAGACATGACCATTTCCATGGTCAATTCGGAACTATCCAGAATTTCAGGCATAGAAAAAGAACAGATCCAGGGCAAGATGAAATTTCCCGAACTCATTGCCGAGGCTGACCGGGCAAAGGTGATTGCCAATCATAATCTTCGTCGGGAAAACCCTGAACAGGCCCCGAGGAATTACCCCTGCAGGGTCGTGGTGGAAAACGAGGACGTCAAAGAGTGCATCCTCACCGTTGCCCTGATTCAGGGCACCCGTCAGAGTGTGGCCTCCATTACCGATATTTCAAAACAGAAACATCTGGAGCGGGAGATCGCCCGGATTTCCGAAGAAGAACGGCAGCAGATGGGTCAGGTCCTCCATGATGACTTAGGCTCTCATCTGGCCGGTGTTGAAGCCATGTCTTCGCTTCTTGCCGGTCGCCTTGAAAAGCAGGGACACAAAGACGCAAAACTTGCCGGTGAGATCCGGGAACTGGTGAACCAGGCCATTCAAAAGACTCGTGCCATGATCCAGGGGCTGGTGCCGGTGAATCTTGCAGATACAGGATTCATGAATGCGGTGCTTCGGTATACCCGGGAGGTGCAAAAGGCCTTTGACCTCAACTGCCGGGTGACGGGACGGACGGAAAAGATCCGGTTTTCCAACGCCGCCGCCCTGACCCATGTCTACTATATCATCCGGGAGGCGGTGAACAATGCTGCCAAGCACGGGGATGCTGATGGGGTGGAAATCTGTTTTGAACAGGATGACACAGATATTGTGATAGACATCCGGGATGATGGTAAGGGGATGACGGATACGACGGAAACTGCCCCGAGCCAGAAGGGGATCGGTCTCGTCATCATGCAGCACAGGGCGGATTTGATCGGTGCCCGGCTTGCGATAATTGATAACCCGTTAGGAGGGACCATAGTTCGGTGCAGAATCAGAAAAAAATATTTATTGTAGATGACCATCCGGTCTTCAGAAAAGGCCTGGCCCAGCTCATTGACGAAGAAGATGATCTGACGGTGGTGGGGGAAGCTGAAAGTGTGTCCGACGCCATTGATATGATTGAAAAAGTCAAACCCGACCTGGCCATCGTGGACATCACCCTCAAGGACCGCTCCGGAATGGACCTTATAGAATATCTGCGGGAACACCTGCCCTCCCTGCCCATCCTGGTTATTTCCATGCACGATGAATCCCTTTACGCGGAACGGGTCTTGCGGGCCGGCGCCCTGGGGTATATCACCAAACAGGAGATGACCTCTGATGTTGTTTCTGCCGTGCGCCAGGTCCTCTGGGGTAAGCGGTACCTGTCCGCCAAAATGGTGGATGCCCTTTTGGGCAAGATGATGACCGGCAACATAGGCGGCGGTGATAATCCTATGGATGTCCTGTCCAACCGGGAGCTTGAGGTCTTCCAGCTCATTGGCCAGGGATTTAAACGGGGGGAAATTGCCAATATGCTTAGCCTGAGTGTAAAAACCATCGGTACCTACCACGAAAGCATCAAAAAAAAGATGCATCTTAAATCTGCCACTGAACTCATGAAGCACGCCATTACCTGGGTTCAGACCAACCAATAGAAAACTAGGTGTTTTACCTATGCAAATATGGGCGTTCCGCCCAGTCTAAAAACAGTCGTTTATCGATTGCAACTATTGTTCACCTTCGATAAAACATGCGAGTTCTGTGTTAGAAGATGATTTCAATTTTAGCATCGGGTCATGACAGCCTGGGAAAGGGGATGGAGTGATGGGAGCAACACAAGCGGACTTTTTAAAAGATGTTGAGGTTTGCGTCGATCGTATTATTGATACAGTGGGGAGAAAAATCGTATTCGGTATCCCCCTGGCGCTGGGTAAGCCCAATCATATCGCCAATGCCCTTTATTTGAGGGCAAAAAACAATCCAGCCATTGATCTGACCATTATCACCGCAATCTCACTTGAAAAACCAGCCGCCTCTTCAGTTCTTGAAGCAAGACTTTTAGA
>PIVQ01000371.1 GCA_003354055.1 Desulfobacteraceae bacterium
GAATCAGATCGGTCGCAGGAGGCGTGCAAAAAACGAGAACGTCCCGGCCCGCCTTCTTGAGCTGCAGTGCCAGTGAGGCGACAGGTTGCAGGTCGCCTCGGCTACCCCAGGCTACGATCATAACGCGTCTCGGAGATGTCATCGGGCTACCCCACTTGACTGGTCTGCTGCTTTACCCGTCCAATTTGAAAACTCAGCGGTACGAAGTCTCTTTGGATCCCCGTACACAACAATATCTTTAGTGTTGCCGTTGCCATACTCTCTCCTTACATTTAACGACGCGAATCTGCCGCGCGGTTCTTTTGCGTCGGTTGAATTAGCCTATGTTAAATTATAATTTAAAATCAGCTCATTTTTGATTGCCAAAATTTATAGTTACAAGATTTTTCCAGATCATAAGGCAGTTCTTTTCGGGCCAACTCCATCTCCTTTTTAAAATTAGTTGAGAAAATCAATGTGTCATCTGTTCCAATTACAATGGGAGATTCTTTATCAGTATAAATTCCCTGCACTGGATGCTTCTGGCCTTCACTCCAGCTACCAATATAGCGATGACAAGAAGGACAAACCTCAATGGGTAATTGATGTTTACGAATTATTCTTTTATGCTCTTCTTCTAAAAAAAGGGCATGACCAAGTCTAATTTTGCCAGAACATTCTATATTTTGATTTCGCTCAACCCATTGATCTATTGCATTTAAAGCTATAGTGCTATCAATTCTCTCTTTCTCTAAATTCAATTCCCCTATATGAATAGCCAATCCTAATGGGCTATTCAAAACAGTCTCAATAACTGATTTAAGTCCTTCTCCCTGCAATACGCGAGTACCAGTGGGATTAATACCGGATATATCGATTCCAACGATATAATCAGAAAACTCTAAAGCAAGAGCTATGATTTCCTGCGCGTTTTTTATATCGTGTTTGTAGCGATCAATACTGAGTAACCCTTTGGCTTTTTCTGGATATTTTTGCAGGCCTGATACAAAAGCTTCTACATAATGACGTAAAGATATTGTAGAAGAAAAAATTCGAGGTGTTGTGCGAATCTCCAAATAGTCAGCAGTACTTATGTGGATAACATTTTCTGTAGATACTTCAATCCGTTTTGGCGAGTTGATAAGGTTATGAACAACTTTAAACATTTGAAGAACATCGGCTACTTCAATGTCATCAAGGGCCTTTTGATTGTTATCTGATTTAGCAAACCCAACCAACAAATCTTTTGAAATGCTTCCACCTAAATGAAGGTGCAAGTCACAGTGCTTATTCATCCGTCTCCTATCCAAAAGTAAAATGTTCTATTTAATGCGGTTTAGCCGCCTGAACCCTCTAATGAAGCCGTGCGGCTTTTTGTGTCGGCTGCATTAGCTTTGTTAGCATTTTATCTATCTATTGCTTGGCTGAGATAAAATCTGTAGTCGTCAAAGTCATGGATTAGTTCTTCCAATTCCATAGAAGGGATTTTGTATGGATCGGTCTCTTCCGTTATATATCTTGCTGAATATGGAGGCCCGCCATCTTTTTCGTCACTTCCGGGTATCCCGACCAGGTCAGCATACCGAGTCGGTTTTCCATCAGCTTGATATATTGAGCCATCGATCCAAAGCCGACCGAACCTGTAGCGTTTCCTTACCTCTTGTTCAGCAAGGCTGCTCCAAGAAGTACCAGTGAATGCAAAATCTTTTGGCTGGATCCCTAATTCTTTTATAAGAATATTATCACTCGTCTCCATCTCCAGTCGGATTGTTTCACCAGAAGGATCATTTTCGCTGAGTTCAGATAAATTCGGGTGTGTATGAGTATGAGACCCGACTTGCCAACCTGCATCAAGTAACGCTTTGATATCACTCCAGTTCATGAATTCAAAGTCAGGATGCTTTGAATAGCCTTCCTCCATTGGTTCTGTGTTAATAAATAAATTGCCTTTGAACCCGAATTTTTCCATTAGCGGAAATAT
Organism: Desulfobacteraceae bacterium; assembly: GCA_003354055.1. Next base: position 1,961 of record PIVQ01000371.1, read on the forward strand.
TTGATCATGAATGGATTTAACTGGATGATCGAAATCAAACATGATCGGCTGGCCGGATATTTTTTCTTTTTGTTTATACCAGTTTTCCAGAATACTGTAATTGATGGAAGTAAATCCAAATTCACTGGCGATTTTGAAATATTCTTGAAAACGTTCTTTCGGTAAAGTGCCTGATACACCGTGACACATAATTAATGGTATTTTCATGTTAAATGCTCTATGTACGTTGAGGTTCATAAGTCAAAAATCAAGGTATTTCCCCAATTTCTCCGCTATTTATTCTTTGTGCAATTCTAAATAAGCTTCCTGCATGAGTTTTGTTATTGGTATTTTCTGCGGACATATTTTTTCGGCACTCGAATAATCACTACTGGGTATTTTAGTCTGAATTTCGCTTGGTAATCGGGCAAACATCTGAGCAACCAAATCAGTTATACCATATCCTCTTGAATACATGAGCATTTCCATAATGTTGAATATAGGTATCCTATCGGCATTTGTTGTTTCACAGACGCCACAGCGCCTACAGAAATATTTTCCGGTGGTATTTGCATAATCTACCAATGATTTTACAATTTCAGGTTTAAGTGGATTCTCATCTATAGCTGCCAAAACATTCGATTGTAAAATAGATGAGTTAGCCATGAGAGAACAGATTGATGTTAAAAAGGGGTTCTGCCAAATCGCCCTTAGTTTTAATTGCTCAAAGGAAATATTATAGTCGGTCAACAATGAATCTAACTTTTCCTTGCTTGGAAACTTCTGATGCTCAGTTTTTTTCTGAACACTGAGCCCCATGGATTTAACAGCAAATATCCCAATGCCTTTTTCATGACATTTTTGCAAAGCATCTTCCATGCTTTTAACACTTTGCATCCGATAGTTGTAAAAGGTTTGAATCCCATCTATCCAGCCAAGTTTAGAGGCGCTGCTAAGGCAATTATCCATATTTTTATGCGTACAAAATCCAAAGAATCGAATCTTCTTTTCTTTTTTGACTTTCTCAACCCATTTTCTAACATCATTAGTGAGTGCCTTGACGTTATCGACTGGATGTATAGCTAAAAAATCTATGAAGGAAATCTCATTGTCTTTGAGAATTGTGTTCAACTGCTCCTGCATAACAATGGGATCAGTTGAATAGACTTTTCCGGACAAAAAAATTTTCTCTCGTATTCCTGGATTTTTTTTGAAATATTCGCAATAAACCTTTCCAGTAAATGAAACGATCTCCCAGCAATCCACACCTTGCTTTACGGCTTCATCAAGAATAATTTGGCTATCGGTGTTTCCAAAGGACCCACCTCCAAGACAAAGTTTCGATATCTTAACGCCAGTATTGCCAAACTCCCGTTTAGGTACAATAAAATCAGTATTATTCTTTTTCATCATATAAGAAAAGCAACTTCCGGATGCAGGTTGAAGCGATTGTTAAGAGGGTCATATCCTTTCCATATCACTTGTCTGACAATAATTCTATCCTGTCATTAATTCTATAGGAGTTTATATAGAACCCTTTGCCTTTCAATGTACCGTCGATTATTTTTTCAATTGCATTTCGAAGATCAACCAGATCCGTATATTTTAAAACCGGTGCTCCAAATCGTTCTGACGGTTGATCCCGATGTGCAGTAAAAAGCGTTGACTCTGGATGAAGGATATCAACCAATCGGCGGGAAGTGCTCAAATAATTTTTCAGATTTGATCCTGGTAACATTGCAAACAAGGGCCCCGGATAAATGAAGTCTCCAGCGAATAAAAAATTGCGATTCCGGTCAAGAAGAACAATTGAGTCTGGTGAATGGCCAGGTGCATGGATTACGGTCAGTGTTCGCCCTCCAAGATCAATTTGCGAATCCGGAGCCCACCACTCAGATACTGTCAGATTTGGTGCTTTGAATTTCTCAATAAAACCAAGATGCTCCTTTGAGGACACCTGAAACATGTCCGATTGTGTTCGGCTTCGAAGATGAGGCAAGTCTGGCAAAGCTGCACCGTCAAATTTTGCATGATTGCCTACATGGTCGTAATGTAGGTGTGACTGGCTGACTATAACCGGCAACGTGGTCAGTGATTCAATGACTGGTTTGATGTCTCTAACTCCAGGCCCAGTATCGAACAAAATTGCGCGAACTTCACCTATAATCAGATAATTGTAATTCTGCTGATGATATCTTGGTTCGCCAATTGCGATAGTCTTGGAATCGATATATTCAATAGTGAAATAATCATCAAACCATTTAATCGCATCCGATTCCACGACAGGCTCACTCAGAGTTGGAGAAGGCAAAAAAATCCCGGCAACTCTTACAGTTAAATAACGTCGCTGTGGCCAGAATAAAGCTGCGACTATAACGAGCAGCACTAAAGGTATGATAATTTTTATTTTGATTTTCATGAAGCCTCCCAACGCCGCGGTTCACAGGCCGCGAGGTATGAGCGGTCCTTTGTGAAACCGCATGTTAGCTAATTTTTTGTCACAATAATTTTTGCATTGGAGTAAAGCGCATGCCTTCCTCGTTGATTTCATCTCCCAGAACTTCAAATCCAGCTTCTTCATAAAATGATTTGGAATTTGGTGATGAACTTACGGTAACTGCCGATAATTCAGGGTTCTGATTCAAACAATTTTTAATTGCTTCATCGATAAGATTCTTACCGATACCTTTACCTTGATAACGTGGGTCGACAAAAAATAAGGCTATATGGCATTCATTAATTACCGATAGCATCCCAATTGTTTTTGATTGGTCTTTGGCCACAATGACAAACGTTTTTTTTCCACCATTCCTCTCACTCAATCCGGCTGGTGAAAGCATACTAAGAAACTTGGCAACACCGTTTTTCGAATAAACAGGAGCTACATGCCTGTGAAAGACCCGCAGTATGAGTTCGTAAGTTTCCTGTTCTTCACCTTTTTTCATTGAACAAAAATAAATCACTATGATTACCTTTAATTAACAGCTAACCCTAAATCTGCGGTTTGTCCGCAACATTTGACTTGTTGAGTTTTTTCAAAGGTCAAACGCAGACGCGACCCCTTTTTATTTTGAGATCACTTCTCCATAGCAGCGCGCTCTGTCATTGATACACCGTCAAACCCCCATCCTGATGGATTCAGTTCATCAATAATGAAATAGTTTTCAACAATGTGATTCCCTAAAATCTCTGCCATCAGCAATTTTGTTCCCTGCATCATCCGAGACATTTCATCTGAATCTGTTGTTCCTTTTGATACTTTGATATTTATAAACGATACAAAATCATTTTCCAAGTCTAAGAGTTTTCCGCCGATTGCCCAGGAATGGGGCTCAACTTCATCAATAACAATGGTCGTCAGTGACCGTTCCCTGTTCATTATCCTAACTATCAGATCTGTTAACCCCTCAATGATCTGATGCCTTTTCTGCCCGTTCACCTGATTCTTAATAAGCTTCACATTTACAAACGGCATTTTCATCTCCCTTAGGAATCGTTACAAAATAACTTGATCTAAATACCCTGAAGGGCAGAAACTTGTTTCCAAAACCCCTTAAAAGACTGGGTATTGTGAAAACAAAAGATCAAGTAATTTTGGAGCCGATCCTTAAATATCAAATTTCTATGTGATCTTATATCTGTAAAATTTCGTATCCACTTTCATCACCGGGAATGCCTGGGGAAGATCTTTTAATGAAACTTCCATAAATCCGGTTTTCTCATAGAACCTGTGCGCTGCCAGAAATTTTGGTGTTGTCCCCAAAAAGAGCTGCTTGATTTCCTTTTCTTTTGACCATAAAAGAAGCCTTTTCAGCAGTTTTTCCGCCACACCAAGGTCTTTCCCCCGAAATGTTTCGTTAACAAACATTTTCCGCAATGCTGCTTCATGGTTGCCAATATCCAAAAGGGCGATTGTTCCGACAACACGGTTTTTAACGACAGCAACCCAGAAGTTGCCGCATTTTATCTGATAGAAATTTTCTATATCAGACAAATCCGGCTGTTCATCAGCTGTGATCTGAATATTAAACTCATTTCGCTGGATGTGAACGATAAGATCCAATACATGCTGCCTGTATCTCGGATGAAATTCAATAATTTTTATATCAGCCTTTTCATGGAAAGCCATTGTATGTAACACCTCTTATTCATTTGTCAGTATTTCAATTCGCGAAGCTACTTTTCCCAGGAGACGGACAAGCATGATTTCTTCATCCTCGTTTAACCCCACCATGAGATTCTTGATACGGGACCAGTAATCCGGCAGTAAACTTTCCATTAGTTTTATGCTTTTGTCAGTCATCCACAATTCCTGTTTTCTCCGATCATGAGAATGGCTCTGTCTTTTGATCAACAAATCTCTTTCAAGACCATCTATCAGCCCGGTCATTGTCGGCCGCTTCACACCGATTTTTTCTGCCAGAACCGATGGTGCCATGGGAACATCCGGCTGCCGATTCATTACAATGAGGATTAAAAATCGTCCTTGCGACAATCCATATCGTTTCAGCATTTTTTCAAAACCGGTCAGAAGATCACTGCCGGTTTTCAGCAGCGTAACCGCTGCTTTTACAGAAGATGGCTCCATATCCATGTAACGCCTGGCAAGGTCTTGAAATTCTTTTTCTGTTGGCTGATCCAGTAAATAAAACATAACGTGATATCCTATTATTTGATTAGTTGCCTAACTATATGTCGCCTAATTAAATTAGTCAAATGGTAATAACACCTATTTTCTATATGGCAATTCCTATTAAATTTCGGATTTGTGATCTATAGCAAATAACAAAAATATGTTCCGTTATGACCAGGAGTGCAGCACAACACCAAAGCGATTCAAGACTGTACCGGTAGCGTTATTTGCTGGTTCAACCCGTGGTGCTGGAGAATCTTGAATCGGAATATAATTATGAGAATCGCTATAATCAAGAATTATGGACAGGATGATTATTTTTCAATATAACGAATTTTCAATATATAAAAACCTTTCACTCCCTTTGGAGTTGAAATCTTGATTTCATCCTCCACTCGTTTTCCTAACATTGCTTTACCTAAGGGCGAATCCATACTAAGTTTTCCGTCAACAACATTAAACTCATCGGGTCCAACGATACGATATTCGAC
>PIVQ01001168.1 GCA_003354055.1 Desulfobacteraceae bacterium
TCGGGCTTGCGGTAAAAATAGGTGGCGGGAAGTTTTGAAGACGGGTTGAGCAGTGGCTGATAGGTTTTAACCCGGTTGGTGCTGCCACCCATGGACATACCGCCCAGGGTGGAACCATGGTATGAGCAAAACCGGCTGATCAGTTTATGTTTAGGGCTGTCCTTGCCATCCCTTTCCACAAAGTACTGCCTGGCCATTTTTATGGCGGATTCAACCGCTTCCGATCCGCCTGATACAAACCAGCAGTAGTTTAAGTCTCCTGGGGTCAGTTCGCCGATTAACTCGGTGGCTTCGATAGAGGCTTCATGGTCCCACCGTGACGGATGGGCAAACTCAAGCGTCTGCATCTGTGTGCATAGATCATCAATGATTTCTTTTACCCCGTGCCCGAGGTTAGAGACCAGGGCGCCGCTGCAGCCGTCAATATAGTCTTTCCCTGTATCATCGAAAATATAGATCCCTTCTGCCCTCACAGCCAGGGGGTTGTTGGCCAGAAAACTTCTGGGGATATTTTTCCCTTTACCCATGATAAACTTCCTTAAATTATCTGTTCTTGGTTTTTAACTGTGAAGCCCAGCTGGGCAAAACAGTGGACGCTTCTTTATTGTATACGTTCTTGTCTTCCCACATCTGTTCCAGGGCCTGTAGCCGTGACATAGTTTTGGGTCCGTCTAAAAAAGAGATCGCGGCCAGTACGGCATTTAAAAAGCTCACCACAGCCACGTTGGATTCAAAAAAGGAATCAATCCAGTAGGGCAGGGGAAAGACATAGTTCCCCATCTGAGCCAAGGGAGAGACATGGCTGTCGGTTATTGCAACGATTTTCGCTCCGGCCTTTTGGAACTGCTCTGTTATATCCAGCGTCTGCTGGCAATACCGGGGAAAGGTGATGCTTATGAGCAAAGCATCCGGATTCAGTCCCGGCGCAAGCTGGCTCCAGACTGTGCCAGCTTCTAGGGAAATCAAATTGACCCTTTTTGATAGAAATCTTAAGTTGGTTGCAAAATAATGGGCAGCACCATGACAGGAACGCAGGCCCAGCACCCAAACTTCCTCATGCCGGCCTATCTCATTGACCATCGCTTCAAACAGATCAGGGGAGACCGATTCCATGGCATGGGCCAGGTTGTCCTGATCGCTTTTTAAGACGGTTTTAAGAAAATCTTTTGTCCGTCCGACATGGGGAGGCTTTTTCTTCAGCCGGTCAGGAACGTTGAGCCGGGCTTTGATCTCCTGACGGATATGGCGCTGTAGATCCAGATAGCCTTTAAACCCCATATGCTGACTGAACCGAACCACAGTGGCATTGGAGAGAGCAAGTTTCTTCGCCAACTCGGCGCTGCTCATATAGGCAACATCATCCAGGTTTTCAAGCAGATATTCCAGGATTTTGCTCTGTGCAGAGGTTAACTGAGGCATCGGTGTTTTGGAAAAGATGAAATCTTGTCTAAGCATCATGTATCCTTAAGTATTTTTATTACAATAAAGGCAAGATAACAAAAAAAAACTTGACTTGCAAGGATCGTTACATTATTTTTATAGAAAAATAATAATCGTTACATGATGCGCAATTTTCTTTAAGGAATTGGGCAGGCGTGTACACGTTTGTAAAAATCTTCATCAAACTAAGGTAGGTTTATTGTGGAAAAACTGATCATCACAACAGCATTAACCGGTAATGTACCGACAAAGAAAATGAATCCCCATTTGCCGGTAACCCCGGAAGAGATTGCAATGG
>PIVQ01001169.1 GCA_003354055.1 Desulfobacteraceae bacterium
AGGATCTTTTCCGCCGTGTCCGGGATCTATAACGATCTTTCTCACCCCCAGGGCCAGTTGCCGGGCAATGTCCGAAGATTTAAGATTGTCCGTGGTGATTCTTTCCGTTTTTTCAGGGGGTTCTTCCGGTTTTTTGTCCAGAGTTGCCTGCATCTCGGTCATAGGATCGGCAGTCCTGCCGTTTTTTCCCCATACGTCAATCACGATACGAAAGGGGTCTTTCAGGGAGAAGATTTTATAATTTTCAAATGCCTTGATATCCACCACCACACGTACTGTATGATTCTGGTATTGTCCTGCGCGGGCTTGGCTTAGCAGGTTATCGTTAATCGGGGTATGTTCAGCCACCCCTTTGCCAAGTCTTGCCTTTTCAATGTCCATATAGAGCCGCTGGAAGGGCTTGTTGAGTTTGGGATCCTTCTTTAAAAGACGATGGGTATATGGCCGCTCCGCATCGGCATTCACAACAATACGGGTATATTCCGGGTTTGACCAAAAGCGCAGACCTGTGACCAGGGCATCTCCCTTGGGAACAGGTGGCAGCGGCTTTGCCGTTGCAGGTTTAAGTACAGGCGTAGAGGGGGATGATTTTGCTTGAACCGTCTTGGCCTGTTTTATCTTTGTGGCCGACTTTTTTTGTTTCAGGCGCTGTTTATACCTTGCAATAGCGGCATCATCCCGGGTCTCTTCCTTTTTGGATTTGAGAACCTTGATATTATCATAAGATTTGGGGCGGGGCAGGGCAGCTATGGATTTTTCTAAGATTCTGGCCCGGCCGCTATAGGCGCTTTGGGGGTATTTGCGTTTAATCCGGGTCAACAGATCCTGGCTCCGGGCACTATAGTTTCTATTTTCCGAGCGTTTGTACAATTGCAGATAAAGTTCTGCTGCCTTATACATACCCGCCGGCGCCCAGGAATTTGACGGGTGGAGCCTGTAAATACTTTCATACTTCTCAATACAGGAGAGCCAGGAGGAGACCCGCTGGCTTTGAACCGGATTTTTCCTGAGCTTTTTTAAACAGGTGTCTGCCTTCAGGTATTTGGATTTTGCAGCATCGGCCCACGCAGGTGCAACGGCCGGCCCGAAACCTGCCCAGCCCAGAATCACCCAGACGACTATCAGGGCAAAAACAGGAGAGGAAAGTGTCCGGAATCGGATCATTGGGTCTGGTGCGCCTTTTGTTTGAGTTCATTTAGAAAGTTCAATGCATCAAGGGGGGTCATTGATGCAATGTTCACGTGCTCGAGCATGAGACGAAGCCCTTGATCATTCGGTGCAAAAAGATCCATCTGGCCCACATCTTTTGAATTCTTTGGCTTTCGTTTTCGTTTTGTAGGTTTGGGCGCTTCAGGAGCCTGGGGAGAGGGGCCGGTCTCAACTGTCGCCAAAACGGACTTGGCAACATCAATAATCTGATCCGGGACACCGGCAAGCCTTGCCACCTGGATTCCGTAACTTTTATTGGTACCGCCCTCTACCAGACGACGCAGGAATACAATATTGTCGTTGAACTCTTTTACCGCAATATTGTAGTTTTTGATTCTGGGTTTTGTTTTTTCCAGACGGATCAGTTCATGGTAGTGGGTGGCAAACAGGGTCTTTACCCCTTTGTCGTTCAAATCGTGAAGGTATTCGGCCACTGCCCAGGCAATGCTCATTCCGTCGTAGGTGGATGTACCCCTGCCGATTTCATCCAGAATGACCAGGGAGTTTTCCGTGGCATTGTTCACGAT
>PIVQ01001170.1 GCA_003354055.1 Desulfobacteraceae bacterium
CAAAAACGATTATTGTTAGCTGTGGTGCTTTCCATAGTAGTCCTCGTGGGCTATCAGTTTTATTTTACACCGGAACCCCAGCTTGATAATCCCTCCCAGGAAGTCCCGTCCCAGACCCAGGAACAGCCCGCGGCAACCCCGTCCAATGTTTCTGATTATGCTGCCCAGACAGCCCCTCAGGCCCCCCAGCCTGCAGTGCCGGCAGTCAAGGATTTCCGCACCATATCTGTATCCACCCCGCTGTATAACATTGCAATTTCCGAACATATGGCAGCGGTAAGAAGCCTTACACTAAATAATTTCAAGGAAACCAACAAGGAGGGCTCCCCTCTAAAGCAGGTGGTATCCCAGGATCTTATCAACGGAACCCTCTCCTTTGACACACAAGGCGGCAGTATCCAGGGCCTGGGCAATGCGGTGTATTCCGCAGATGCGGATGTCACTGATCTGACCCTGAATCAGGGAGAAAAAACCATTGCCTTTTCATGGACCAATCCCCAGGGAATCTCCGTGAAAAAGATATTCCGGTTTAGAGCAGACTCTTACCTGATTGACTGCGATGTTTTGATTCAAAACGGATCCGACATGCCCATCAACGATGGCCTTGCCTTTTCTGTCCCCGGGCCTTACAACGAGGAGATCCAAAAGCGGTCCAGGTTCGCCTTTGAAGGCCCTGTGGCATTTCTGGACGATAAATTTCTCGATATTGACCCCGATGATCTTGAAGATAAAGACACCTATTTGGCCACCGTGGGTTGGGCCGGATATACGGACCGTTACTTTCTGACGGCTGTCATGCCCAAAGAAGCGGTTCCCGCCACTCTGAAGCTCTCCTATGCCAATGACATTGTGACCAACACGTTTATCCAGAAAATGGAACGGTTGGATCCCGGCAAGCAAGGCCAGTATGCCTATACCTTATACATGGGTCCCAAAAGCCACATGGTGTTGAGCCAGTATGACAACGACCTGGCTAAATCCATCAATTTCGGTTTTTTCGACATCATTGCCAAACCCCTGCTCATCGTAATGAATTACATCCACAAGGTCATCCCCAATTACGGGATTGCCATTATCCTTTTAACCGTTCTCATCAAACTGGTTTTCTGGCCTTTGGGCACCAAGAGTTATAAGTCCATGGGCGAGATGAAAAAAGTACAGCCGCTGATGGCGGAAATCCGGGAAAAATACAAGGATGACAAACAGAAGATGAACTCGGAAATCATGGGGCTTTATAAAACCTATAAGGTCAACCCTGCTTCCGGCTGTCTGCCGCTGGTGGTGCAGATGCCCATTTTCTTTGCCCTGTACCGCATGCTTTACATGGCCATTGAACTGCGACATGCGCCGTTTGTAGGCTGGATCAACGACCTGTCCGGCCCGGACCGGCTCTTTAACTTTGATTTTGCCATTCCTTTTATGGATGCCCCCTCCGGCATTCCCGTACTGACCCTTCTCATGGGAGCTTCGTTCCTGCTTCAACAGAAGATGACGCCCTCTACAGGCGATCCCATGCAGGCAAAAATGATGATGCTCATGCCCATATTCATGACCGTCCTGTTTATCAACTTCCCGGCAGGTCTGGTATTGTACATGTTTGTCAACAACATTATCTCAATGGGCCAGCAGTTTTACACACAGAAGAAATTAGCCTAAGGAGGCCATATGAAAGAAACCCAGGAATTTGCCGGAAAAGATGTCAACAAAGCTGTTGAGAAAGCTTGCTCCGCCCTTGG
>PIVQ01001171.1 GCA_003354055.1 Desulfobacteraceae bacterium
CCTGATTTTTCCCGTTTCCAGTCCTGGTGGGCAATGATACTGCCCGCAGAATAGAGATTCGGATGTGAAATATCTCCGTCCAGGCCCAATGGCCTGAATACATCATCGGTCTCAACACCGGCCCGATTCACCGGATGCCCCTGAACGTTGAAAAAATCCCTGTGAAACCAGTCCGACCTGTGGGCAGTCTGGGTCACAGGCAGATCAAAGAGCATCTCTTTTATGTTACCTGCATCATTCACCCCAAGACCGCGACCCAGAAACCGGCCTGTTGCCAGAATAAGATTTTCAGCTCTGATCTCAAGGGTGTTCATTCCTTCGGTAACATTAAATCTGAAGCCTCCTGTATCATCTGCCTGAATATCTTTCACCGATACCTGAAAATTCCGAACGGAAGTTTTGGACAGCTGCCCTAAAAACGCCTCTTTGGTCCGCATACCTGTAACGGAGGGGGCAAGGGTGGGAATTTCAAACACATCGGTGCCAAGGGCTTTCTCCATTTTGGCCCGCAACTCTTCAAACCGGTAAATCCCGAGGATGGCCGGCAATCCTACGGCGTCATACCCCCCTACATGGGGACGCAGCACTTTAATGAACCTTGACAGAACATCCGGGGTTTCAAGGTCCCAGGTCAGGCGCTCGCACATCAGATCACCTGCTTTTTCCCTGCCAGGAAATTCAACGGTAACACTGCCCATGCAGGGGTGGGCGGCTTTTAGATTCTGGGCCATCTGTCTTGCACCGAAGCCTTTCAGCCCTCTGATGTCCACAATCAGGATCCGTTTTTTCCCGGCGATTGCTCTTGTGCCGGCGATCATGGCAGAGGGGACGCACCAGGTGGATTTCAACGTCCCGGCAGGCGTTATGATATGCTGGTTGGTCCGGGGGGTGCAGTGGTATTTGATACCTGATCCCCTCATAAAGCCTGTAAACTCTTCAAAACCCTGAACGATATCATCCCGGGTAACCCTGGCATAGGGATGGTTTGGCTGTCGGTCAACCAGAGCCTCGATTCCTTTGAACGGATTTTCAAATTCGCCCTGATCACTTCCCGGGATTCTTGAAAACAGATCCAGACATCCCGAGGAAAAACTGATTTCAGAAGCCCTGCCTACCTGGACAACGGACAGCCCCCTGTTGGCGGCAAAGATGGCAGCAGCCATACCGGCCATACCGGCACCGACCACGGCCACCTGGCAATTAACTCTATTTGCCGATTGGGCAACAGCTGCGTTCATTAGAGGTTCTCCATTCCAAAAAGGGCACATAAAAAGGATTCCTGAAGTTCCACCCGCATTAACTCCGTATCCCGGACCAGGGGCCTGAACCCCTTCCAGCGTTCATTTACAAAGTCTTTGACCTGGTCCATGCCCTGATCGTCGACAAGCTCTCCTTTCCGGTAGAGATAGGCTGCCAGTCTGAAAGAACAAAAGGTGCCCTGACAGGGACCTTTACCTATCCGGCTGCGCCGCCCCACCTCTTCAAGGGTGGGCAGTGCCCCCTCATCTTTCAGGGACTGGACAATTTCATCCACCATATACTCGGAGACCATTTCACATTCACAGATCAGGGTATCCCGACGCTCGGGATTTTTCATCCATACCCTTGGGGCTTTGCCGGGTTCGGTCCATTCGCCTTTGGCACTGGGGGGCAGAGGCCTCTGATCGGTGAGACATGGATTATCATTTTTCAGACGTTGGGCCACAATATCCGACGTCTTTTCCGCCATGAGCCT
>PIVQ01001172.1 GCA_003354055.1 Desulfobacteraceae bacterium
GGGACGGGACAGCTTGACGCCTGTGGCAAAGCTCAGAGCCCGGCCGTGGATGGTATGAAGAGAGTGAAAATCCACATATCCGGATATTCTGGAAGAGCATCCGATACCGGAGGTCATGACAATTTCGTTCTTATCCAGGCCCAGTTCGTGAATACCACGAAGCAGAGAGCCTAAGACGATACCGTGGCCGCATCCCGGACACCAGATATGGGGAAAGTATCTGCCCCTTACATAATCTTTAAAATCAAAAGGTGTATTGGTACTCATGTTAGACCCCCCTTCCCTGGATCATTCTCAAGACTGTTTTTATGTCGGTGGGTGAGATAAGCTGGCCGTCAATCCGGTTTGCCAGAAAGACATTCTCAGGATTGTCCACTGCATTTTTAACCTGGGTCACCACTTGACCCATGTTCATTTCAACCACCAGGACTGCCTTGGCATTGGCGCATTTTTCCCGGACGATCTCTGTGGGAAAAGGCCAGATGGTCTGGAGTTCAAGTACGCCTATCTTTACGCCTCTTTTACGGCGGTTCCGTGCAATATGTTTGGCAGAGCGGGCCGATGAACCATAGGATACCAGAATATAGTCTGCATCATCCAGCCAGTACTCTTTGTACATGCAGATGTTTTCCCAGTTGTTTTCAATCTTGTCCACCAGATGGCGGGACAGTTCGCTGACCACTTTGGGATCGTTGTTGGGAAATCCCCACATGTCATGGAACAACCCTGTGACATTGTAGCGGTGTTCCCCGCCAAAGTCGGACATGGGCAGACGGCCGTCTTCCCGGGGCAGATAGGGATGGTAATCAATCCCTTTGCCAACCGAAGTTCTCAAGCGGTCAACCACCGGTATTTCTCCGACTTCGGGAATGATCAGTTTTTCACGCATATGACCGATGACCTCGTCAAGGAGGAGGATTACAGGGGTCCGATAGGTTTCGGCCAGGTTAAAGGCTTCAACCGTCATTTTAAATACATCCTGGTGGTTGGAGGCGGTGAGAGCAATGATGGCGTGGTCGCCGTGGGTTCCCCAGCGGGCCTGGTTTACATCGCCCTGGCTCACATGGGTGGGGTTTCCTGTGGAAGGACCGCCCCTTTGAACGTTGGCGATAACACAGGGGATTTCCGCCATACAGGCATAGCCCAGGGCTTCCTGTTTCAGGGAGAATCCGGGGCCTGATGTTGCGGTCATGACCTTGTTGCCGGTCAGGGACGCACCGATGATGGCACCCATGGAAGCAATTTCGTCTTCCATCTGGATGAATTTCCCTCCCTCAGCCGGTAGACGGGCGGCCAGATGCTCTGCGATTTCCGTGGACGGGGTGATGGGGTAGCCAGCGAAAAAATTGATGCCTGCATACATGGCACCTTCAACACAGGCTTCATTTCCCTGAATAAACCTGATATTCGATGAGTTAGTCATTTTCCCCTTCCTGATTCTCTAAGATTTGAATTGCCAGATCAGGGCACCGGAGTTCGCACAGCATACACGCGATGCAGTCTTCCGGGCGAACCGCTTCCACTTTTCCCCGCTTGTCTAATTCAAGCACTTGCTTGGGACAGAAATGAACGCAGATGCCGCACCCTTTACACCATTCCTTGTCAATTACATGTGTGACAGATTTGCCTTTTCCCATAATATCCTCTTAAATAGATAAACTACCCAAAAAACAAGCACTTCATTAAGTGATTTAATATCGGTTGTCAAGGATTACTCGCAATAAAAATGAATGAA
>PIVQ01001173.1 GCA_003354055.1 Desulfobacteraceae bacterium
TTGAACCGCATGACCATTATCTCGAAGTTGTCTTTGACGGTGTATTGGTAAAGCATACTGTTTTATCTTCTTTAAACCAGTTGCTGAACCATCCGGAGTATTATGATAAACATTCCCTGTGGAATCTGTCAGACATCCGGGTAGGATTTTCAATGAGTGATATCAAGGAGATTATCGGAGTGATGCGTCTGTTCAGTCCAAAACAGGCTGATTTTGCCAACAGGTCGGCCTTTCTGGTCTCGGGGCAGGTAAACATATCTCTGGCTGAAATAGTGATTGAAATGGCCAGAACCCTTCCCTTTGACTTTAAGGTATTTTCCGATTCTTCCAGCGCCAGGGCGCACCTGATGAACTAGGAACTAAGGAATCGTTACAAAATAACTTGATCTAAATTATTTCCAAAACCCCTTAAAAGACTGGGTATTTTGAAAATAAAAGATCAAGTAATTTTGAAGCCGATCCTAACCCGGGAAAATAATTCCCCGGGGTCCTTCTATCCGCACATCTATTTGTCGATTTTGGCAAATGCATCACCGTCTCCGTCCGGGGACTGTTCCCGAAGTTCCATGGGCAGCACAATATTTAGAAAAATAGCGGTCAACCCACCCGTGGTAATTGCGGAGCCGAATATCTGCTGGATCAGTTTTGGAAAAATTCCCAATATTTCCGGGCGAAACGCTACCCCGAGACCAAGCCCCAGGGATATGGCCATGATCAGCACCCCTCTTCTGTCAATGATGCTTGAAGCAATGATTCTGATACCGGAGGCAGCCACGGTTCCGAACATGATAATGGTGGCTCCGCCCAGAACGGCATTTGGTATGATGGAAAACAGTCCGCCCACCACAGGGAACAATCCGAACAGGACCAGAAGACCTGCAATCCAGTATCCCACATAGCGGCTGGCCACACCGGTCATTTGAATCACCCCGTTGTTCTGGCTGAAGGTGGTATTGGGAAATGAGTTAAACACGGCAGCCAGTGCAGAGTTAACCCCGTCCCCGAACACTCCGCCTGAAATCCGTTTTAAGTAGACCTCCCCCTCAATGGGTTCACCGGATACCATGGAGGTGGCCGTAAGGTCGCCTATGGATTCAACAGTGGTGATGAGATAGAGCAAGGCCATGGGAAGAACATGTCCCCAGGAAATATAAAATCCGAATTTGAAGGGTACAGGTACGGCAAAAAAAGGCAGGGATGATATTTTTCCAAATTGCACAAGCCCCATGGCGGCGGCGGCCAGATATCCTAAGGCAAGTCCCGCAACAATGGCTCCCATGCGTACCCACTGGTTCCGGCTTCTGTTCATTATGATGATGGTAACCAAAACAATAAGGGCCAGGGTCAGGTTCCGGGCATTGCCGAAAAGTTCTGGCTTATTTGTCAGCAGCCATTGCCCGCCGCCGATATCCGTGATCCCCACCCGGATCAGGGAAAGGCCGATAAGGGTAACCACAATTCCGCTGACCAGGGGGGTGATGATTTGTTTCAAAAAGGGAATGAACCGGCTGAATATCATTTCAACAGGAGAGCAGATCAGGGCCACGCCGAAAATTGTACCCAGAGCCTGCTCAGGGCTGCCACCGGCAGCTTTTACCGACATGCCGATACCAATGCACAGTCCAAGAAAGGTAAAACTGGTACCCTGGATACTAAGGATGCCGGAGCCCACAGGACCGAATTTCCGTACCTGAATAAATGTGGCAAGGCCTGAAACGAACAAGGCCATGCT
>PIVQ01001174.1 GCA_003354055.1 Desulfobacteraceae bacterium
GATCAATGATATTATTGATGTGTATAGATAATTACAGGTTTCGCTATATCTGTTCGTATTCGTCTGTCGGCATGCCACACAAAGTCGATGCTTTCCAAAATCTTGAATCAGTTAGCCCCAGATTATAAAGGATGTCAAGCCCCGTATCGGTTTTCGAATAGTTAGTGTGGTAATCCCCCCCGAAAAAAAGAGGCTATCAAAAGTAAAATTCTCAAGTAATAGAGCCTCTTGCAGAGATAATAAAATTTTGAAAATTATATGGCATCTATAATAGTTGAAAAGCTGCAACTGTGGTATATTTCAGAGGTTTAATAAGCACAAAAAACAACTGAAGCACAGAGGCAGCTTTATGAAAAAATTATCACAAATATGGTTTGAGGTACAGCACGTTCTTTTTCCTTTCTTGGAACAGCAGATCGAAGACCCCCTTACAAACAAATTGAAGCAGTTGATTAGAACTTTAGAGCTTATCAGGATCGATGAAATGGTGAAGATTCCTGAATACTGGCATGGACAATCACCTAAAAACAGAAAACAAATAGCACGAGCCTTCGTAGCAAAAGCCGTTTATAATATGAATACTACTCGGGAGCTGATCGACAGGTTGAAAACCAGCCCAGCTTTGCGTAGAGTCTGTGGTTGGGAAAGAACCGCTGATGTCCCACACGAATCATCCTTCTCCCGGGCATTTAAAGAATTCTCTCAGTCCGGTCTTGCTTCGATAGCCCATGAAAATTTGGTAAAAGAGCATATGGCCGACCGAATTGTAGGCCATATATCGAGAGATTCTACATCAATTGATGCCCGAGAAAAGCCAGCGAAGAAACCGGTTAAAAAAGAAAAACCACCCAAAAAAAGAGGGCGTCCCCAAAAAGGGGAAATACGGACCAAAGAGCCTACTCGATTAGAGCGTCAGCAATCAATGAAACTTGATGCAATGCTTGAGGATCTACCGAAAGCTTGTGATATCGGAACAAAAAAGAATAGCAAGGGGTATAAAAAATCTTGGATTGGATACAAATTACATATTGATGCAGCAGATGGGCATATCCCCATAAGTTGCGTGCTGACGTCGGCCTCTTTACATGACAGCCAAGTTGCACTCCCATTGGCTGAAATCACTAGCCAACAGGTAAACAGCTTATATGACCTGATGGATGCTGCATACGATTCTCCTATTATAAGGACGCACAGCCAGTCTTTGGGGCATGTACCAATCATTGGTATCAATCCGCGTGGGAAACAAAAGAAAAAAGAGCTGAAAGCAGAAGCCAAGCGTTTTAAGACTCTTAATTTTAAAAATCCAGCAGGTGTGCGATATAATGAGAGATCCAATGTGGAAAGGGTAAATGGCCGTTTGAAAGATGAATTTGGAGGAAAAGCGGTTCGAGTTCGGGGCCACGCCAAGGTCCTGACTCACCTCATGTTTGGTATACTTGTATTAACAACAGATCAATTGATACGTTTTGTCACATAGGTTTAGGAGGAGTTAAAACGAGTTAAATGGCGTAGTAAGAAAACATTGATGGATTGGTGCGTCTGATAATAACAAATTTGTGACCATTTTCCGTAAAAATATAAATTCCTCCAACGAGAGGAATAAAAATTAAGCCACCGGTCTGGAGTACATGAACCATAACCGCTGAGAATTTGTTGTTTCTGCAAGAGGCTCATAGGTATGGTGAAAAAAACGTCAAAAATTCATTATGAATACAATAGCAATTGGATGGA
>PIVQ01000372.1 GCA_003354055.1 Desulfobacteraceae bacterium
CCCTGTTCCCTGTGACCGGTAAAAAATATCTGATGCAGAAATACGGTAAGGAACAGGTACCTGACAGCCTGAAGCCCATTACTATGGACGATGTGAAAAAACAGGATGATATCATTAAAAAGGCCAAGGCGGGTGAGTTGATTGAACCGGCTGCGGATCAGCCTGAGAAGAGTGAATATGCCCGTACCTTTAACGTGTTTGTAGAAGGGGAATACTTTGAGGTTGGGGTTGATGAGGTGGGCGGATCTCCGGTGATCACGTACGCAGCTCCCGCTGCAGCTCCCGCTGCGCCAGCTGCTCCGGCAATGCCTGCAGCCCCGATGGCTCCAGCCGCTCCAGCCGCTCCAGCCGCTCCAGCCGCTCCTGCTGCCCCGGCTGCGCCTGCAGCTCCTAAAGCCGCTCCTGCACCCAAGGCTGCGCAGGCTCCTGCCGCTTCAGCTGTTGACGGCACCCCGGTGAAAGCTCCCATGCCAGGTATGGTCATTAAATATGAAAAGAATGTAGGCGATGCTGTGAATGAAGGGGAAACCGTTGTAGTCATTGAGGCAATGAAAATGGAAAATGCACTGCCTGCACCGGCCAGCGGAACAATTGCTGCCATCAATTACAGTTCCGGAGACTCCGTGGCCAAGGACGACGTGCTTGCCGTTATCGAATAACCTGAGATAAAAATCGGGTTTGACAAGCCTTACCCTATGCTTATTATGGTAGTCTGAATCCTCAGACTACCATAAGGAGAAAACAAATAATGGCGTTTGAAACAAGAGAAGAACTTCTTGAAAAATATTTAAAAATGGACAAGCCCCACTGTCCCCATTGTGAGACGGAAATGACCATGTGGGAAGTACCTCCCATTAATTTCTCCGATGGACTGGGGTGGGGCTCGCCTTTCCTCTATGTCTGTTTCAATGATGACTGCCCCTCTTATAAGAAGGGGTGGGAACATCTCCAGGAGACCATGGAAGCACCGGCGTCCTACCGCTGCATCCAAGAACCGGGTACTACCAATTTTGAGTACATGCCCGTATTCAGCCCCATGGGCGCCACCGGAGGTAAGTTGGATGATGCTGTACTCATCGAAGAGGAAGCCAGGAGAGAGCTGCAGAAACAGACCTTTTCCGTGCTTACGGATTATTATATTTCAAAGGATTGGGATGAGATCCTGAAAATCTGTCTGGATCCCAAAATCCCGGCCAAGGCCAGGCTTAAGGCTGCTGAGATGGTCGGGGAGCTTGGGGATGCCGAAGCCGTGGAGCATCTGGTCAATCATAAGTTTCCCACCCCTGTGCTCCAGGATGGGGTGGCAAAGGCCATTGAACAGCTCCATGAACGGCATTTTACCCGGGAGTGCCCCTATTGTGCGGAAATTATTAAGAAGCGGGCCAGCCTTTGCAAACATTGCAACAAAGAGGTCTCTAAAGGCTAAGGTCGGTAATACAGGTCCGTACGAAGCAATTGAATGAATAATCAGCGGGAATCATCTGGCAACTGCCGGAAGGTTCCCGTTTTTTACATTTATTTACTCTTTTTTACGTCCTAAGAAAGACTTATCCACATATTTATGATCTTCTGTATATACTTCATAGGGGAAAACTCTGACTTGAATCGGTCCGATGGTGTTGCAGGGCAATCTCGTTTTTCTTAGAACCGGCGACACCGGGTCTTGGAAATCTTAAGAATCACTTTTCTACTCACTAAAGTTCTAATCTCCTATAAGGTGCAACACAGTAAAAGGAGGTGCTTATGTCTTTATTCAAGATTTCAGCCAATATTTTTATGGTGCGACTGTGGCGATGGCTCTCAAAGCCCTTTGCCAATGGTGTAGGCCAGATTACCAAACGCTCTGAGTTTCAAAAAGCCGTACTGATTGAAAAATTCGGTTTTAACAGATATCTGTAATTTGCAGGTTTACAGCACCATTGGGCGCAGTCTCAGGTATTTACTTATTTATTTTTTCCAGGTTAAAAGATCGGTAGATGATCATTTCTCCGGTTCGTTTTGCCGGATCCAGAGGGGTATCTATGACTTTTTTCAAGATCGTCGCAGCCTGAGTTCGTGCGGGAACCGCATCCAGACCTTTGCCGATTGTCCGGCCGGACAGAGTATCCATCACAATGGCATCCCTGGCGTCTGTGGTCACGGCAAAGGGAATCTGATGGTCATGGACCAGGCGGGCACCGGCAAGGATTTCCCGTTCATAGGAGCCAATGGAGCCTGCCACACAGGTAACCGCCATAAAGGGGCGATCCTTGAACCAGACCACCAGATCAATTGCTGAATGGTAGTCCTCTTCCTTAAAACGGACAGTCAGGGGAACATCCACATGGACATCTTCCTTTGAAAACCCTTTGGTTTCAACTAAAAATTTTTCAAAGATCTGACGGCTGGCTTCAGCTCCAACATTATCTATTTCGCGTCCGGTGATATAATCGGTAATTGGATCAAGCATATCTGTTTTTTCTTTTATCTGTTTTGTATTGCGCTGTTAACGGAATACTGCGTTGCCGCAGTGGATTAAATCAGGCTGTCCCCGGTCATCTCCTCGGGTTTGTCTATTCCCAAGGCCTTAAGAATGGTCGGGGCAATATCCCCGAGTCTGCCGTTCTTGACTTTCGTGTCTCTGAATCGTTCTCCGGCCAGAATAAACCGTACCGGGTTCAGGGTGTGGGCGGTATGGGGGGACCCGTCCTTAGCAAGCATTTGTTCTGAGTTGCCGTGATCTGCTGTTATAAAGGCTGTGCCGCCAGTTTCCCAGATGGCTTCGACGACCTGTTTGACGCAGGTATTCACGGTTTCACAGGCAGTTACAGCAGCTGTAATTATTCCGGTGTGGCCCACCATATCCATATTGGCAAAGTTAAGAACAATAAATTGGAACTTACCGGAGCGGATCTGTTCACAGGCCTGGGCTGCTACTTGACTTGCGCTCATGACAGGTTTCAGATCATAGGTGGCCACATCCCTGGGAGAGGGAATCAGTATGCGCTGCTCATTGGGAAAAACCGCTTCATCTCCGCCGTTGAAGAAATAGGTAACATGGGCGTATTTTTCTGTTTCGGCAATCCGGAGCTGAGAGATACCCTGCTTGCTTAAAACTTCGCCAAGAATCCCGGTCAGGTGTTTGGGGCCGAAGGCAACCGGCAGGTCAAAGGTCTTTTCATACCGGGTCATGGAGGTAAAACTGACCAGATCCGGACAGGTCTTGCGGTCAAAGGCATCAAAGCCTTTTTCAGTGAATGCCCGGGTGATTTCTTTGGCCCGGTCGGCTCTGAAGTTGAAAAAAATCAGACCGTCTCCATCCTGAATAATGCTTTGATCCTTATCGCCAAAGATGATCGGTTTGATGAACTCATCTGTTTCATCCCTGTCATAGGCGGATTGTACGGCCTGAACCGGGGATGTTTCCTGTTGACCCCGGCCGCGGGTATAGAGATTATAGGCTTTTTCAACACGGTCCCAGCGGGTATCTCTGTCCATGGCCCAATACCTTCCTACAAGGCTTGCAATTTTACCAAGTCCCAGTGACGTAATTTTTTCTTGAACCTTGCGGATATAGGTGATGCCGCTGGAAGGGGAGGTGTCCCTGCCGTCCATAATCGGATGGATAAAAAGTTGTGTGATGCCCTGCTCTTGTGCCATGTCCATTAGGGCAAATAGATGGGAAATATGGCTGTGAACCCCGCCGTCCGAGAGCAGTCCAAGAAGGTGAAGGGTTTTGTTGCCGGTTTTTACCCGGGCCATGGTTTTATTGAGGACGGGATTGTCAAAAAAAGATCTGTCTTCAATAGCCGTATTGATCCGTACAAAGTCCTGAGGAACCATTCGGCCTGCACCGATATTCATATGCCCAACTTCAGAGTTGCCCATGGTACTGTCGGGCAGGCCCACATCAGGACCTGAGCAACCCAGGCGGCTTTGGGGAAAATCCTCACCCAATTTATCCAGAAACGGTGTTTTGGCAATTGCCACGGCATTGCCGTGAGGCTCTTCATTGATCCCCCAGCCATCCAGAATCATAAGGATGTCCACAGGTGTTCTATCAGAAGTCGTCGTCATCATCCTCGACCTCATCAGCCAGGATTTCAAACCGGGACAAATCCACCAGGGGGGCATCGCTCCATAGCCCTTCCAGGTCATAAAAATCCTTGGCATCGGATTCAAATACATGAACGATGAGATGGCCGAAATCGATGAGAGCCCACTCGCCCTCTTTAACACCTTCAATGCCTAAGGCCTTCACGTTCAGTCCCTTAAGCGTTTTAATCAGATGCTCGGCCAGGGATGTGACCTGGCGGCGGGATCCCCCCTCCACAATTACCACCATATCGGTGTAGGAGGTCATCTTAGATACGTGAATCGCAGTAACCGTCTTGGGTTTACGTTCAAATATCGGTGTAATATAGGGGATAAATTCTTCTGCCAGGGCAATGGGGGCTGTCATTTATACAAATCCTTTTTTGTGATGAGGGTCTCGACATTTTCAGGGACAAGCCCTTCTATGGACTGTCCGGTTTTAACCCGATCCCGAATCTGAGTAGATGAAATATCAATTCTCGGGACATTGCAGATACGGATCGGTTCTAGCTGGTCATGGGTAAACGTGTTTTGTTCTCTTAATTTGTATCCTTTTGAGATGTGTTCGTCAATAAAGGATACAATGGGATCAATTCCCGTCCTTTTGCCGCGGAGCATGACTATGATGGGAACACGCTTGAATATTTTGTCATTCTCTTTCCAGGTGGTAATATCAAAAAAAGCGTCCGATCCCATTAACAGATGGAAGTTTATCTTAGGACCGTGAACGGCTTGAAAAGCTTCAATGGTATCAATGGTAAAAGAGGGGCCCTTGCGTTTAAGTTCGATGTCCGAGGCAAAAAAGCCACTGAGCTCCCGGACGCAGTCCTTGACCATTATTAGTCGGTCGCGGGCAGGAGCTAAGTTGTCAGACGGTTTATGGGGTGGTGTGGACGAGGGATATAGAAAAATTTTATCCAGGCGGCACTCGGTTTTTACATATTGGATGATACCGATATGACCATTGTGAAGCGGATTGAATGTCCCTCCAAAAAGTCCTGCATCCATAACCTACGTACCTAATCTTTGTCTTCTTCTTTGTCTGTTATCAGTTTTTTTGCAAGAAATTGGATCAGCGGTTTAACCCCCTGACCGGTTGCTGCGGAAATAGTCAATATCTGATGGCCCGGCAGGGCTGCCTTGAATGCCTCTATCCGGTTGTCAGTTCCTGTAAGATCTGTCTTGTTGAGCACCAGAATCTGGGTTTTCCCTGCCAAGGTATCACTGTACATGGACAGTTCTTTGTTGATCAGGGTGTAGGCTGCAAGCGGGTTTTCAGGATCAATTTCTCCTGAATCAATCAGATGAATCAGAATGCCGGTACGCTCAATATGCTTGAGAAATTTGATACCCAGGCCGATGCCCTCGTGTGCCCCTTCAATAAGACCTGGAATGTCTGCCACGGCAAAGGGTTCGCCAAAGGGCGCATCCACCATGCCGATGGTGGGGGTGAGGGTGGTAAAGGGATAGCTGGCGATTTTGGGACGGGCTGCAGACATGGCGGAAATCAGGGTGGATTTTCCTGCATTGGGCAAGCCCACCAATCCTACATCAGCCAGAAGCTTGAGTTCCAGCTTTAGTTTTATCTCTGTACCGGGAAGACCGGGTTGGGAGTATCTGGGTGCCCGGTTGGTGGCCGTTGCAAAGCGCTTGTTGCCCCGTCCGCCTTTTCCACCTTCTGCAATGACAAATTCTTTGTCAGGATCGGTCAAGTCAACGATTTTCTCTAAGGTTTCTGCGTTAGAAACCAGGGTGCCGGCGGGAAGTTCCAGAACGCAATTGCGGCCGTTCTTGCCATGCTTCTGGCTGCCAAGTCCTGGAGCCCCGTTTTTGGCCTTATGGAGTTTTTGACGGCGATAATCAAAAAGGGTACGTTTCCCCGGGGTTACCCGGAGAATAACATCGCCGCCATCGCCGCCATCTCCACCATTAGGTCCTCCGAATTCGATGAACCGCTCCCGTCGGAAGCTGGTACATCCGGCTCCGCCGTTACCGGACCAAATGGTAACAATTGCTTCATCTACAAATTTCACTCTTAATAAACGCTGACTTTCTTTCTGTCGCGGCCTTTTCTTTCAAAGGTCACAACACCGTCCACTTTGGC
The DNA here is from genome assembly GCA_003354055.1 of Desulfobacteraceae bacterium. The sequence goes on from PIVQ01000372.1 coordinate 6,179, forward strand.
AAAAATAGTATAGTCTTTACCCATACCGACATTGTTGCCAGGGTGAATTTTGGTGCCGACCTGTCTTACGATGATATTTCCGGCAACTACTTGCTCTCCGCCGAATTTTTTTACACCACGCCGTTGCGCGTTTGAATCGCGACCGTTTTTGGTACTACCTGCTGCTTTCTTATGTGACATTTTTTCTCTCTCTAAATATCTTTTAAGTTAACCTTTGGAAGCCGTTGGATCCGCCTTATGCTGAAATGGATTCGATCCGAATTTCAGTGTAATGCTGTTTGTGGCCTCTCATTTTCCGATAGCCTTTGCGGCGTTTGTACTTGAATACCAATTGTTTTTTACCACGGCCCTGTTCAATAACATGGGCTTTTACAATGGCATTTTCAACCTGGGGCGCCCCAAGGGTAACGGTTTCACCGTCGGAGTACAAAAGAACATCATTGAATTCAATCTCAGACCCTTCGGATCCTTCCAGTTTTTCAACTCTCAGTACCTGGTCTTCGTGAACCTTGTATTGTTTTCCTCCGGTTCTGATCACTGCGTACATGTTACACTCTCCTTCATTATATATATCAATACTTTTTAACAAGTTTAAAAACTCCGAATTCTATAATTATTTACCTTGCTTGTCAATGGTTTTTTGATTTTTAGGCAGAACGCCTATGGACGGTGGAGTCCGAATAAGTGATCTCTTATACTTCTTTTCATAAGCAATGTCTATTAAGAAGATTATTTTCTTTCCGTGACCTGCTTGACTTCATTCCAAAGTTTGAATACAACGTAGGAATCAATTGTCATGATTTGCCGTGACGCCGAATTAACCCATGCTGTAGAGTTCTCCATGGAGGTC
>PIVQ01001175.1 GCA_003354055.1 Desulfobacteraceae bacterium
GATGGTCAACTCCACATCAACTACTTTTTTTACGGTGGTAAGAACTTTCAAATGATCCTCCTGTTCTGTTTTTGGGGATCCCCAAATCGGGCAAAGATAAAATTGAGTTATATAATAACCTGTTCTTATGTAATATGTTATGTTAATTGGGGTGTCAAGTTTTTTTTGGGGGGATATGGAGCAGGTAAATGGCGGGATCACAACTTAATGAATTAACCAGGACACGGAGCATGGGGTGGTCAACTGCCAGATAAAATGCTACAGCTAAGAAGTTAGAGTCAGGCTGGATTTATAAGGAGCTTGAAGAGGAGGAACGTATGATGACATGGAAGCAGGGGATCATGGTTGTCATGTCACTCATCATCGGTCTCACATTCGCCTTTAGTGAGCAAGGACATGAAAAAGACACCCCCTTAATCATTATTACCGATCCCTATGAACCATTCGTGTTTCCGCCGGATGCCAATCTGAAAGGGTTGGATTATGAAGTGACTGAGGCAGTATTCCAGCAGTTACAGATTCCCATTGAGATCCAATTCTATCCCTGGAAGAGGTGTTTACAGATGATGGAACATCAGGAGGCTGACGGCATCTTGGATGTAGCCATGACCGAAGAGCGGAAAGCCTATTTGTTCTTTCCAAAGGAACCGCTGTCGGATAGTTCGCTGGTGATCTTCTACCATAAAGAGCGTCCAGTCACGGTAAACGCCCTTACCGACCTGAAACGGTATCAGATTGGCAGTCAACACGGGTATGAATATCCCAAGGGGCTTGCGGAGATGCTGGTGAACCGCACCGATGTGAAAACCATGGGACAGAACCTTCAAAAGCTTGAGGCCGGCCGCATCGATCTGATGATTGAAAATCGTGTTGTCGGACTGTATCGAGCGGCTATGTGTGGCATGCGAAATCAAATTGAGGTGGCCGAGTTGCCGACCCCATTCCCGAGCAAAAGCTATCTTGGCTTTGCCAAAAAGGAAGGGCATGACCACATAGCCGAACAATTCAGCCAGGAAGTAGTTCAATTTAAACAAACCCAAGCGTATCATGATATTCTCGTCACATATGGACAAGCGGAATGATTTCATGAAAGACAGGCGGAATTGTCAAAACGAATTTCCAAACGAAGGAAACTACAACCTGACTATATTCGGATAAAATCCGTTTAAGCGTATCTTGGCCGGGACCTGGCCTTTTCACAGTACTTTTCAATTCCCTTTTTCCGTATGATTTCGTTTATTGCCACCCATCCTTTATAGAGTGCCGGATCAAAGTTCGTTTTGTCACAGGGAAACTGATCACACTGATAGCAAAAATCGATTCCTTTTTCCTGGTGACACACGCTCACACCACAGTCTTTAAACAGTTTGCACTGCTCATTGCGGCAGCCTTTACAATTTTCCGATGCAAAATAGTCCAGCATCTCCTTAAAATCTGTATACTTTTTAAATATCGGATCATCGAGCAGGGTTTCAAACCGTTTGGCATTGATGTGGAAATCACCTAATTTTTCTTTGAGTTTCATGCTGTACCTTCGAATATCACCGTCCACATGGGCAAAGCATGTTTCACAACACAATCCGCAGGGGGCTATTGTTTCTTTAATTTTTTCGTCAGTCACTGTTTGCATAGGTTTCATCGTTTCTCCTTTTTCTGTATGGTTTATTTGATCATAAGCTATTGCCTAACAGGTTTAAAAGTGGCATAAACGACAATATAATGGGTGATATC
>PIVQ01001176.1 GCA_003354055.1 Desulfobacteraceae bacterium
AGATCCACAAAGGGGGCAATGGGTTCCGGGTTTAAAAAGCAGGCGACTCCCCCCGCGACCACCAGGGGGTGGATGTGGTTTCGATCAGATGATCGCAGGGGGATGCCTGTTGCCCTTAACAGTTGTGCTAAGTGCAAAAAGTCGTTCTCAAAGGATATTGAGAACAGGATCATGTCAAATTGATCCAGGGGCAAACCGGTTTCAAGGCTTTTTATGGCAGGTTTTTTTTCCCGGGTGTTGGGTAAAAAGACCCGCTCGCATGCAATATCCTCATTCTGGTTGGCCAGCCGGTAAACGGTCTGGAATCCCAGGGAGGACATGCCGGCCTTGTAAGTATTGGGGTAGACCAATGCGACTTTGATCAACCCGCGGCCCCGCTTGACAATGGCCCCTTGTTCGTCAACAGGGATCATGCGGGTAGGTTTACGCCTCTTTTTCATTGGCTAATCAGCTTTGCGTCTAAGGAATGTCGGTACCTCCAGATCGTCGTTATCAAAGCTCATGCCGTAATCGGGGGCAATATGTTCATCGCCGACCGCCTGTTTCTGGGTGACCTTTACCGGATTGTCAAATTCATTCCAATTGGCCAGATCTTCTTCTGTGGCATTTCTGACCACGCCTCTGGCAATGACTTCACGTTGGCCTACTGACTGAGTCATGGGATGGTTCAGTGGTTGTCCCATTGGCTGTCCCGCTGACTGTCCCGTCGGCTGTCTCATTTCCTGGGCAGGAGCGGCATAGGCCTGGTTGTTATATGCAGGGCGTGCAGCCACCGGATTGGCCGGTTTTGGGTCAAACCGGTGCATGTTTTCCGCCAGTTGGGGTTCTTCCTGGCCGATACCTGTGGCGATTACGGTGATACGCATTTCATCGCCCAACTCTTCATCAAAGGTCTGGCCCCAGATGATCTCGGCGTCGTCGCCTACTTCCTGGTAGATGCGGTCGGAGGCTTCGGTCATTTCGTCCAGGGTCAGGTCTGAGCTGGAGGTAATGTTCATGAGAACACCCTTGGCGCCTGAAATGGAAATATCTTCCAGCAGGGGATGGGAAATGGCTTTTTCAGCCGCTTCCGTGGCGCGGTTTTCACCGGAGGCAATACCGATACCCATGAGGGCCTTTCCGGATTTTTGCATGGTTGCCTTAACATCGGCAAAGTCAAGGTTGACATGACCGGGCATCATTATCAAATCCGTGATCCCTTTGACAGAGTGGTGAAGGATCTCATCTGCCTTGATGTACATATCTTTAAGGCGGGCCCCCTTGGGCGCAATCCCTCTGAGTCTGTCATTGGGAATGGTGATTACGGTGTCGGTGATACCGTGAATCTTTTCCAGGCCTTCAAGGGCCAGTTTTTCCCTTTTTTTGCCTTCAAAGGAAAAGGGTTTTGAGGCCACGGCAACTGTAAGGATGCCCAGGTCTTTACAGATTTCTGCAATAATGGGTGCGGCGCCTGTTCCGGTGCCGCCGCCGAAACCAGCTGTGATAAATACCATGTGGCTGTCTGCCAGTGAATCACGGATCTCGTCCATGCTTTCAAGGGCAGCTTCCCTTCCTTTGTTGGGATCAGCACCTGCGCCCAACCCTTCTGTCAGTGCAACACCCAGCTGGATTTTTATCTCTGCCTTGGACTGTTCCAGTGCCTGGATATCAGTATTTGCCACAATGAATTTTACGCCTTGAAGCTTGGCGTCGATCATGTTGTTGACTGCGTTTCCGCCTGCGCCGCCAAC
>PIVQ01001177.1 GCA_003354055.1 Desulfobacteraceae bacterium
GTTGCAGATAATGAAAAACTGGAACTCGCACCGGAGGCACTTGCGCTGTTGCTTGACGGGGTTGATTTGAAACAGGGATCGCTCAAGCCGTGGTATCAGCGCTGAGTTTTTCGTTTTTTTCATATCTTATCTCTTCTTTTTCGTTCCGACTTTGGTATAATACACGGAATGAATTTTAGTCGGGATAACTTTGAACTGGTACTTGAGCAGCAGACGGCTCTGAGCGCTGAAAACGATCAGCTCAAAACTGAAAACAAGTTTCTGCAGCAAAAGGTTCAATTCCTGCTAAATAAGCTTTTCGGCCGCAGCTCGGAAAAGCTCAACCCCGATCAACTCGAGATGCTGATCGATGAACTGAATGAAGCGCAAGACGCGCTGGATCAAGTAGAAGAAGAGATTGGGCCGGATGACGAGCCCGTAAACTCCCGCCGCGGGAAGCGCAAACCACTGAAGGAACGCATTCCCGAAGATCTACCCGTCGAGCGGGTGGTGATTGTTCCCGACGAAGTGAAAGCCTGCCCTGAAGCGTACAAGAAGATCGGCGAGGAAACACTTGAGGAGCTGGACGTTACGCCGACGCATTATTTTGTGCGCATTATCGTGCGCGAAAAATACGTACCGGTTGAGAACCGTGAAGCGCCGCCGGTCATCGAACCGGCACCTGCCAAACTTGTGCCGGGAAGCTATGCATCGGACGGACTTATACTGAGCATCATCCTAGCCAAATACTGCGACCATCTGCCTCTCTATCGGCAGGAGATGATCCTCAAGCTGCGTTACGGCATTGAAATCAGCCGCAAAACCATGGGCAACTGGATGTACCTAATCGCCGATTGGCTGACGTTGATTTATGAAGCACTTCGCAACGAAATCCGGCAAAGTGAATATATTCAAGCCGACGTCGAAGCGTAGCGCAGATAATTTTCGAAGAAAATAGGGCAACGCCCGGTTCAACCTACATTCGATATCAAGATCAGGAAAAGGACGATTGTCCCAATGGATACCTTTGGGCCTATCACAGTCCGGGTATCGGCGTCTTGTTTGAATGGTTCCTCAGTCGCGCAGCGGAGTGTCTGAATCCGATGCTCAGCGATTATGACGGATTGCTGCAGACCGACGGCTATGTCGGCTATACGGCCTGGCTTAACAAGCCCGAACACGCGAAAGAAAAAACAACGATCATTCATGCCGCCTGCTGGGCGCATGCCCGACGCAAATTTGTCGAGGCTCCCGACAGCTCAATCGCCCGTAAAATCGTAAAACTCATCGCCAAGCTTTACCGCATCGAAACCGAGCTGCGCAAAAAGCCGGAGCTTGAGCGCGTTGCTTACCGTCAGGAACACGCCGCTCCCGTTCTCGAACAGATCAAAAACATCCTTGAGCGTGAAAAGCCCCGGCAACTGCCGCAAGGCAATTTTGGCAAAGCGATCAGCTATACCCTTGAACGTTGGGAAGCACTCACTCTCTATCTGGAACACAGTCGGCTCGAAATCGACAACAACCTCGTTGAAAACGCCATTCGTCCCACCGCCATCGGAAAGAAAAACTTCCTCTTCTTTGGCAGTCCAGATGCCGCTCAGACCAGCGCCGTCATTTACAGCCTGATCGAAACCTGCCGCAAACTATCGATCAACCCGGCAGACTACTTGCGCGACCTTTTCGCAGCGCTGCCTGCAATGGAACAGGGCGAGGCGGCCAACTGGACCCCAGCTCAATGGGGAGTGCATCAA
>PIVQ01000373.1 GCA_003354055.1 Desulfobacteraceae bacterium
GAGATCATTTCCAACTGTCTGATGTGCGGCTCCTGTGCCGTTGCCTGTCCCTCGGGTATCAACCATTATGAACGGTTCATGGAGATGCGGCAGAAAATGGTTGAGGATCTGGGGGAAACACCTGCCATAAAAGGGCTGATCTATCTTCTGTCAAAGGAGTTCCGGCTCAGGACCGGAACCCGGATGGCCGCCCTGAGCCAGCGCATTACCCCTGAGTTTGTCGCCGACAAATACCGGCTGGGTAATATCCCGGTCAGCAAATTTCCCGGTCTGAATACAAGCCCTTTCAGGAATGGTCAGCCGGACCGCCTTCCTGCCTTGCAGGGCACATCCAGAGGCCGCCTGGTCTACTTCACCGGATGCGCCACAAATTATATGTTTGCGGATACGGGCAACTCCGTGGTCGGTATCCTCACGATGCTGGGGTACGAGGTTATTATCCCCAAAGACCAGACCTGCTGCGCCATTCCCCTGCTCTTCCACGGGGCGGCCAAAAAGGCTGTCCACAACATCCGGACCAATATCAGAGCCCTGTCCAGACACCCCTATGACAGAATCATTGTGGACTGCACCACCTGCGGGGCAGCCCTGAAGGATGAGTACCCGGGATTTATATCCAGAGCTATGGCAAAGGCAGAAGAACAGGGGGTAAAATCAGACTTGGCGCACCTGGCTTGCGCGGCCGGAAACATCTCTGAATTAACCACGGATATTTTAAGCTTTCTGGCAGAGCACGACCTTGAATTCGAATCCGCCCCGGACACCCGTCATCTGGGCCGGGCCATTTACCATGCCCCCTGCCATTCCAGAAACAGCTTCAACACCCAGTCAAAGGTTCAGACCCTGCTCGGACAATTGCCCAACCTGGATTATATTCCTACATCAGGCGAAGCTGACTGCTGCGGCGGAGGCGGCACATTTTTCTATGAACATCCTGAAACAGCCGGGAAAATGATGGACAAAAAGTTAACGCAGCTCCGGGCCATAAACCCTGATATCTGGCTTACGGATTGCCCGGTATGCCGTATCAACCTGGCCGGTAACCTTGATAAAAAAGATCAGGTTCAGGTCTGCCATCCGGTGGTCCCCATTTTCAGGGCCCTATCCAAAAGGTCTGCGGTATGAAAATTTGTCTGAAAAAAGGCCGGTCACACTTAAACCTTGAGGTGGCGGATCAAAAGATCCTGGGTGTGCTTAAAGGCAGGCAGGTTCCTGCCCTTACCCGGCAAGCCATCAATGACATCATTGAAACCGGAATCCTGCAAAACACTCCCGAACAGATCGAAAATAAAACCATTGCTGTCATCATCCCCGACGATACCAGGCTCTGGGCCAGGGGAGATCTCTTTGTACCCACAATTATTGACACCCTCATCGATTACGGGGCGGATCCAGGCAGGATACGTATTATCATTGCCCTTGGCACCCACAGGGATATCCGGAAAGAAAGATTTGCCTCCCTGTGCGGAGAAGGCAGCAAGGTAAAGGTCCTCAATTCCGCAGGCCTTGATCCCACCCGCCTTGTGACCATCGGAAGCACTGCCCGCGGCACCCCGCTGACCATCACCCTGGAGGCCTGGGAAGCCGACCATATTATTATCTTTGGCGGCATCCTCCACCATATGCTGGCAGGGTACGGGGGCGGCAGAAAATACATTCTGCCGGGAATTGCCGGAGAAGCTTCCATCCAGACCAACCACTCCCTGGCAATTGACAAAAACGGCATCCCCCACACTCGGGTAAAACAGGCCGTCTGCCATGGAAATCCCGTGAGCGAGGATATGCAGGACGGGGCAGACCTGTTTTTAAAGGATAAAACATGTACCTATGTGGCTGTGGCTGCCAACGGCAGAGGAGATATTTTCCATGCAGATGTCGGCGGACTCCACACCACATTTGAACACGGCTGTAAACAACTGGACCGGGCCTGCTGCGTGGATGTAGACCAAAAGGCGGATTTTATCCTGTTCTCAGCCGGAGGGCATCGCACCGACGGCCAGCTTTACCAGGCCACAAAAGCCCTGTTCAATGCGGTAAGCGTGGCCAGGGAGGGCGCCCCCCTTTTATTTGTGGCCGGTTGCGGCCAGGGTGTAGGCAACGACAGCTTTGCATCGGCCTTAAGGCAATTTAAAGACCGTCCTGAAGCCTTGGGAAAGCAACTGGCATATAGCTTCCACATGCCGGCCTATGTGGCGCTGCGGGTGATAGACATGCTTAATCGCTTTCGCATTACCCTGGTCTCTGATTTGGATGAGGCCACCACCCGGGACCTGGGCTTTGAATTTACATTAGATCCCCAAGAGTTGATAAACAGCCTGGAAGGGAAAGGATACATTATACCATTTGCAGAAAATATCCTGCCAAGGGTGAAAGATTCTTTGCCAAGAAAAGAACAAAAAAACAATACAGGAAGGTGATATGGACGAAAAAAGCATATCCGAGAATATAAAGAAACTGAGAATCCAAAAGAAGATGACCCTCCAGGACCTGGCTGTAAGAACCGGCTTGACCAAAGGGTATCTTTCAAAAGTGGAGCGCGCCCAAAAAGCCCCGCCCTACTCCACCCTGACTAAAATCGCAGCAGCTTTAGGTATTGAAATCACCGCCCTTTTGTCCGGAGATGTGACACCGCCTGCAGATGTCCGCCTTTATCTGAGCCAAGGCAGCAAGAGGGAACTGATCCGGGAAACAGATCAGTTTGCCGGATATGATTATGAAATTCTGGCAGACGGGAAACCGGGGAAAAACATGGAACCGTTTATCATCCATGCCCCGTGGGAAATCTCCCGGACCTATACCCATGAAGGGGAAGAGACCATCTATGTCATGGACGGAGAGTTGGAGTTCCATTACGGGGATGAGGTATACCTGATGAAGCCCGGGGACAATATTTATTTTGACTCCATTGTTCCCCATGTGGGCAGAAGCCTTGGGAGTTCAAAGGCAAGGCTTCTGGTGGTCATCTACTTTTACAAGCGGAACCGATTTTAACCCGTTACTCAGCGGCTTGCCGACCCAGAAGATCTTCCAATTCACTGTTACGGATAAACTCTCCCAGTTTCATGTCATTGTCAAGGATATGCTCCATTATCCATCCTAAAATTGTCTGTTCCAGTATTTGCGCCCCCTCTTCCGAGAACCGGGTATGGGCTTTGCGAAAGGATTTGATCATTTCAATATAATGGTGGTGCTGCTGGATATGGTATTCCCTGTCCGGATATTCATAGGTTTCCATATACTCTTCTTCAAGGTTAAAATGATGGGATACATACATGACAAGGAAGGCTGTAGTATAGGTGAACATCTTCGGATCCGCCCCCCTGGCGTTTGCATTCCTTAAATCATCCAGAAGACTTATGAGCTGGCTATGCTGGGTATCCTGCCATAAAACACCGGTTTGATATTTTTTATCCAACTCCATAGTCCTGCCTCCTCTCTGATGGGTTTCTTTTCTAGTGTAGGAAATACCCTCACAAATTACAAGAAGCAGGTTGTGCCGGTACAACTTAAGACATTTTAAAATCAATCGTTGCTTAATCGGGTCTCTTTCTTAGAATAAATTCCCAGCCCAGGGAGATTTGTCCTGTTCATTCGAAAATATGGGACTGTCAGTCCCCCGGGCCTGTTCATTATTATCGGGAAACAACTTTTCCCGTCACCTTTATTTCTAAGGAGGTCTTCATGCCTATTTCTCTACCAAAGCATCTGGTAAAAAAAATCGTTCTTTCACACGGTATCATTCCCAAATCATTCCGTCATCGTCTGTTGCGGCGTATGATTCATCTGCCGCAGGCCCCGCCCGGCATTACCTATGAGATCGCCCGCACCAGAGAAGATCTGGATGCGGCATTTTCCCTGGTTTACCAGGCTTATCGCAGAGAAGGAATTACCCCGTATGATCCTTCACAAAGACGGATCACCCTCTTTCATGCCCTTCCATCCACAACGACATTGGTGGCAAAAAAAGGTCCAAGAGTAGTTGCAACGGTCTCTTTGATCAAGGATGGAGAATTAGGTGTGCCTTCAGACACCCTGACCGACCTGAATTCCTTCAGGCGACCCGGCAAACGGATGGCTGAAATTTCATCTCTGGCCCTGCGGCCGGATTTACATGGACAGGCAGCCGGGGTCATGTTCTATCTGACCAAGTATATGATCCGCTACAGCCGGGAGTACTTTGGTGTTGACCGGTATATCATTTCGGTCCATCCCGGACGACTGCCCCTATACCAGGGGCTTTTTCTATTCACCCCGCTTACCGGAGTCCGGGTGAGATCCCACAGCTTTGCCAATAACGCCCCTGCGGTGACAGCGGTTCGCAACCTTGCAACAGCTGCGGCTGACTTTCATAAGGTTTACAAAGATGCTCCCGGCCACAGGAATTTATACAGGTTTCTGTTCAGGTCCTCCGGTAAAAGAGAAGAGCTTGCCATGAAATTTCCGTCAAGGCGGTCCGCCACAATTTTGGACCCTGTGATGACCCCTGAACTGCTGTCCTATTTTTTCAGGCAAAAAACAGACATTTTTACCTCTGCAGATCCAAGGCAGATAAAAAAATTAAGGCAGATATACCCGGGTGAGATTTTCTCCAAAGCCCTGCCGGACTCCAAGCCACCATCAAAGTCCTTCCTCATCTGAATAGATCCTGGTAACGCCCTCCCCTTTTAACATACAAACCAAAGGAAATAATTATGACATCCGCACAAGCAACTCTCAGAGAAATGAAGGTCTTTGAATTCTATAAGACAAAAATATGGCCGATCCATCGCCTGTTTGTAAAACGCCATTTAACCCCCAGATGCTCCCGCTGTTTTCTGCCCCAGTCCTATACCGTACTGGAAAAAGGTATATGCAAACTCTGCCTGACGGATAAGACAGAAAATTGCGGCGTTACCAAGGAAAACCGGAATCACCTCCAGGCGGAACTGGACTGCATCATGGCAAAGGTTTTATCCAAGAAAAATATAAAATTCCATGCTTTGATTCTTCTCAGCGGCGGCAAGGACAGCAGTTTTATGCTCCACAGACTGAAAACCCTCTATCCTAAATTACGGATTCTGGCAATGACCCTGGACAATACCTTTATGAGCCCGGTTGCACTGGACAACATCGCCACTGTCATCCGGACGACCGGTGTGGACCATATCATGGTGAGGCCCGCTGCCCGCCTCATGGAAAAAATGTTCAAAGCGGCCTTCTCTCAAACGGACAACCGGGGATGTGCGGCCGTTGTGGATCAATTTGACGGTGATTTTTTCTCTGATGCCGCCCGGAACCTGGCGGCCCAAATGGGCATCCCCTATATCTTCTGCGGACTTTCCCGGGACCAGGTCCGGCACATCCTGAAACTGGACTCCTTTATCGCCGATGAGTCAACAGAGACCAAAACACGGGAGCAGGTGGCAGGAATACCGCTGACCCGAATATTTGGCCCACAGGAAATGGGGTATTGGTGGGATGGCCGGGCCTGGCCAAGGGAGAAACGGCCGAGAATGATCTTTCCCTTTTTCATCTGGGATTATGAGGAATCCTATATCCGGTCAAAAGTTCTTGAGCTCGGGCTTCTCCAACCAGGAAAGGACAGCCCCCTGGTAACAAACTCCAGCCTCATTCCCCTTATGGGATTAGTTGACATGGCCCGGCTGGGGTACTCCTCGTTTGAGCCGGAATTTGCCAGAATGGTCCGCCAGGGAAAAGCCGACAGAAAAGAGTGGCTATTTACCTTTGAAACCCTGGAGTATGCCGCACGGACCGGCAGGTTTCTGGGCCGGTCCGTCAATCAGGTCATGGACCGCCTTTCGCTTACGCCCGAAGACTTAGGTATAGGAGGACAATCCAATGACTGAACAAATGAAGACCATACCGAAACTGTTGAAATACAGGACCAGCCAAACCCCGGACGACATTGCCTTTAAAACACATTCCGGACAGGCCTGGAAGGGTATTACCTGGGCCGGCGTATACACCCGGGCACGCGCATTGGCGGCAGCACTGGTCAACGCCGGTCTTGAACCCGGTGATGTAATCGGCATAATTCTACCCAATTCCCTGGAATGGGAACTGGTTCAGCATGGCGGGTTTATGGCGGGCGGTGTGGTCGCCGGTCTGGATATCAACGATCCTCTTGACCGCATAAAATCCCATCTGGCCCAATTACGCCCCAGAGCCCTGGCAGTTTGGAGCACTGGAATTCTGGCAGAGCTGCCGCCGGACCTCCTGGCCTCAGTTAAGGTAATTTTGATAGTTGAATCCGATGGTCCAGGATCGGAACTATGCCTTAAAAAAAACATTCCGATATATACCATCCGGACGCTCACAGCGGCCCCAAGGAACTTTAAGCTACCCGGGATAAAGGGCTGTCAGCCTGCCATCCGGATATTTACCTCAGGTACAACAGGATCACCGAAGCCCATTACGTTTACCCATGGTCAGCTTATATTTGCAGCATCAACCATATCGGACCGCCTGCGGCCCTTTTTACCCATTCAAGCCCGGTCAGCCTGCTGGCTCCCCTTATCCAGTCCTTTTCAGCGGATGGTCAATTATTGCAGTCTTATGATTAACTTTACCACCTTTATGGTGAGCAATCCTAAGGACATCATAACACTGGCACCGGAAATCCGGCCTCATTTTCTGGCCGGGGTACCAAGATTCTATGAAAAACTGCACGAAGAAATCAACCGGAAAATTTCAAGAATGCCTGAGATGATCCAATGGGGTATTGCAAAAGGTGAACGCGCCTGCCTTACCTACCGTAAAAAGAAACAAATGGGGCTGCCTGTTTCACCAGGACTGACGGCCCTGGCGTACGTGTCTGATGCACTGATATTCAGGCAGATCCGCAGAACTATGGGGGGATGTATACGGTTTGTGATCAGCGGGTCCGCTCCCCTGAACCAGGTAATCCCCAATTCCTTTCTTGCCTGGGGCTGGCTCCTGCTGGAATCCTACGGGGTCAGTGAAAATATACTTCCCATGACCATGAATACCCCGGACTGTTATTCATTCGGCACTGTGGGCC
>PIVQ01000374.1 GCA_003354055.1 Desulfobacteraceae bacterium
CGTCTGATTCCACAAGGATGACTCCCACTAATATCTGATGGGGGATGTCAAAGGTGTCTGCGGCATTGGCGATAATATCCCCGTATTGGCTGATGAGTTGGTGGGTCTGGACGAAATGACGGTCTGTCCGGTCCTGTGATGCAATGGCCCGGGGGCCTGATACCGTGAGTATAATCCCCATTACGGCCAGGCAGGATAAAACAAATTTCATTTAACGACTCCTTATTTACATCTACTCCCAATTTACGCCCTGTATCCATTATCGAGCCGGAACCTTCTTTTTTCTAAAAAAAGTGATTTTTTTTGGAAAGCGGCAAATCCCATTCGAGAATAGTTTTAACAAACGAAATTTACTTGAGGAGGAAGACAAATGGCACCTGTTACACGCGGTATATGCATGGTGGCTGTCGGAGGAATTATTTTTGGGATTGTTCTTAGCGGATGTACTACGGGGAAACGGCAGAGTGTAGAGCTTATGCCAGAGGCACGGGAGGCGGTCACCTGTGACATTGCCCTTAATATGGATACCCGGCAGATACCGGATGATGATCTCCACCATATTCTAACCAACTCCCAAAAGGGGGACTGGCTTGACTCCTGCTGGAAGCCTCTGATGGTAAAGGCGCTTAATGAAGACCGGGATATTCCCATGACCCATCTGAGCCGGGCGATCCACAGGTTTAATACTCAGGAGACAAAGCAGGCCTTTAACCAGGCTGCCTTTCAGTATTTTTCCAAGATTGTCAAAGGGGAAGGGGAGTACGGAGACGTCCAGCAGCAACTGCTTACTCAATATCTCCATCTGGCCATCCGGGATGCTCAGCACAAAAATGATTTGAATCTGAAAAAGGCCATGCTGGTATCTTCCCGGCTTGATCCTGAAATCTACGACAAGTTTTTTAATTAAAGGGGGATGGCTATCATGGAAAAATTAAAATGGTTGATGATTGGCCTGCTCGGATTTGTCTGCATGACAGCGCCGTTATTGGCTGCCACGGGAAGTTATGATGCAGACCGAGCCGTGGAGATCGCAAAACGGTCCAGAGACCGGATAGAAAACTCAGGCCAGGTCCTTAAAGCAACATCCGAGCAGATGTTTACGGAATTTGCCGTCCGGACGGGTGAACTTCAGAAACTCCTGGACACCCACCAGCAATTGGATGGGGCAGGCATGCTGTCGAAAACAGATTCCCTGGGCCGGGCCAGGCGGGCCAATATCAACGCCAGAATCATAGCCGAGGTGGGCCAGCTCAAAGAGGTCTGCGACGACAATCTGGATAACCTGCTGGCTTCCCTGGAGCTGTTTGACCGGGCCATTGCAGATTCCATCGTGGATACCCAGTCCACCCGGTCCATTAACTCTAACTATGAACTGATTCTGGAAAATTATAAAAAACGGGAACAGGAACGCTTTCTGGAAGCCGCAGAGACTGCTGAAGCCCTGCTTGAGAAACTGAGGGCCACCGATGATCCGGTGGAGAAAAAGCGGATCATGGGAAAGTTCAAACGGCTGAAGATGCGGCTGAAGCAGATTCGTCAGCGGCGTCTGGTCTATGAATCACGTCTTAAAGTGGCTGCCATGAATCAGAAGATCTCAGGGAAAATCCGGGAAAAGATTCGGGAGGACGGGGGGGATGTACCTTCCAAGTTCCGGGCTGTGATGGCGGGTCTCTATACCACCTTTGCCAAGATCGTGCCCGTGGCGGAAACCGGGGGCACCGGATTTGCCGCTGCCATGGAGGACCTTGGGTTTGAAAATATCGTGGAGTTGTCCGACACCCTGGATATTGTGGATGCGTCCACGGAAAAGTTGAATACGGTTTTAGACAAGATGCTGCAGGATGTGATCAGCGATCTCGACGGTATTAAAATTGTAGATGACAAGACAATCAAAAACGGATCCATCAGTTTTGAGGATGAGATGAAGTTCATTGCCAAAGAACGGGCAGCCTGGACGGAAGGATAAGGAGAATTATCATGAAATCAGTGTTCACCACCATAGCGGTTATTTTTTCTCTGGTACTGTGTTCCCTTTCCTTTGGAGAGTCCCTTTACCTGGAGTACGTGGAAAAAACGGAGCAGGAACTGAAACAGGAGACAAAGGCGCTGTCCCGTGAGATCCGGACCACCTTTGACATGGCCTCCATGGAAAGTGCCCAGCAGAAGATTGATGGGTACGACTATCTTTCTCATTTCAAAAAGGTGCTGCTCTACGCTGGAAAACTTGCCACCTATGCAAACTATGAAGATGATTTGGAGTTTGCAAAGGACAATGAACTGTTTAAAGGCCTGCCCCAAGATGTGGAAACCTCAAAAGAGATTAAAAGCGATTTCGTCGATGAAAAATACCAGCGTATGAGTGTGGATGTGAAAAATGAAATCGATACCTACCAGGATCTGATACTGATCAGCCTGGATGCCTGTGAGCTGCTGACATCCAATGATTTTACCGGGTTTGCCGATTCCGGTATGTTCCAGGCTAAAATCCATTCCTTTTTACAGGCCGGTCGCAGCTATAAAACCTACCTTGAAAAGCAGGGCAGACTGGCTGTGGCCTGGCCGGAGCTTGCCGACCGGATCGCAATACAGGTTCAGCTCTGGGAGGATCCTCCGAAGGTGGCGGGTGACGCCCTGGTTGATCCGGATATCACAAAGGCCATCAGCAAGGCAGACGGCGTGTAAAGGACCCCGGACATGTTAAAACACCTGTATAAAAATACTGACGGCAGTCTTAAAACCATGCGGCTTTCCCTGACCATTTTTCTGGCCGTGCTTGCGGTCGCCTGGGCCCTTTACGGGACCAACAAAGCCAAGGATGACCTGTTGGTCCGGGTGGCTCAGGTACTAACACCTGAAGCTCCTGCTGCGGAACCTGCGATTACACAGGCAATAGCAGAATCGGCCGAAGCGGAACCGGCTGTCGTGGAAAAGCAGGTGCCGGAGTTATCGTCTGAGCCGGCCACGTCTGAAGACCGAATAAAAGAAGAACAAAGCCTGCCACTACCTGCGGCAGAGCCTCAAAAAACAGCTTCCCAACTTCCGGAACCTCAGGAACCGGCCCTCCAAGAACCTGCAAAAGAAGTGTCCCAACCCCAGGCCCCGGAGACCGAAGCTTCGGCTGAGCAAGCCTTGGCAGAACGGTCCCGGGAGCCTGTCCCGCCTGAGAACAGTCCGGACGTGTCTGAACCTGTGAATGAGGCCCTGAAACAGTTTAACCTGCGTTACAATGACCAGTCCGATACCATTGAACTGGCATCAAAAGACTATGCGGACATGTACACCCATTGGCGTAAATCCGGTGCTAAGCTTCCCACGGATAAAGCCCTGGTGCCCTTGAGAATCCAGAATCTTGCGAACGTGTTTCAACTCTTTCAGATGAAGGTGGTGGCGGTAAAAGATGATGTGCCCTTTCTGGATCTCATGGATCGGTCCCGGGTAGCGCCCGAAGCCCTGTCCGGCTATTCGTCCACCTGCTTTGTTGTGAATAGGCCCTGGGAAAAATGGGGCAATGCCCTAGCCGATGCCGGATTCAGCCGGAGCGATCGAATTGAGGTCAGATATTATACCTACGGCTTTGTCCGCAATGCCATCTATGCCCGTGCCATGAAGGCCTTTGACTGGTCTCTGACATCCCAGAACCTGCCGGCAACCACCTCTCCAGCTGAGGCGGATGTATTGGGCCGGGTTTATGCGGTGCAACAGGCCGGTGGCGGTGCATTCGGTGTCTTTGTTCCGGTCCGGGTGGATTTCAGATCCGGTGCCAGCGTGGCTGTGGACCCACTTGCCTGTTTTGCAAAAGATCCGGACGTTTTAGCCTTAAGTCAGGCCGGATTACTTTAAGGAGGTCTCATGGAGTTTCTAACTTGGTTTCTTGAAAATTTCGGCTTTTTCTTCGGCCCGGTATTTCTGGTGTATCTGTTCCTGATGATCCGGCGGATGACCGTGCTTTACGATTTTTTGCGCCATGTGCCCGCAGGGGAGAAACAAACTCCCATGAAGGTCGGAGATGCAATCGCCTTAAGCTTTCTGACACCTTTTTTTCAACGGCTTTCAGCAGCTTCCGGCGAAAAGATGCCCCATATTGAATTCCTGGTGGATGCCATTTGGGCGGAAATCGACTGTAGGATCACCGTCCATTTCCAGGCCATTTCAGGGTACGTGTCCACCCTGGTGCTCATCGGGTTTGCCGGAACGATTTTCGGGTCCATTGGTGCCTTTAATGAAATGTTCCAGGGCATTGCCGCAGGAGAGGCTGCAGCCTCGGTATTTGCAGATGCCTGGAACAAGGGACTGTCAACGGCCCTGTACACTTCCCTGGGGGCTGCGGCCATCGGCGGGGTGGTCCTTACCCTGATCGGCTCCCGTTTTCTTCTGACCCGGGCCCGCCGTCTTGAAACCATGGCAGGCCTTAGAATCTGGGAAATACTTGCGGGGGAAAAATGAGACGAAGACAACGGGGAGGCGCCCTTGGCGCAGTAATGACCCAGGACCCGGGCAAGGATCTGTTTGCCTATCTTTTTCTGTTGATTATGGTATTTGCCTTTATGCTGCTCATGTCTTTTGAGCAGAAGGACGGGGCAGGCAGTGCTCAGACAGGGCCTGTTGAAAAAAAATCTTCTTTGACCGGACCCAAAACAGTATCCCGGGACCAGGTCGCAAGGCTTGTAAAAGAGGGGGATACCCTTTTGCTTAGGTTCGGTACGGTTGTCTATGACCCTGAAACCGATTTTAAACGTCTGGAAGGCGACGGCCGGATTGTTACGGTTCACGGTGACAACGGGGAGACCCGGCGATTTTTGTACATAGAGAAAAAGAGCCGGCAGGTGATCTCCCTGTTTGAGTACTTGGACACCTTTCATATTTTTTCAAAACATGAGGTCTCCATTGCCTTTGCCAGGGAGGCAGAATGAAATCGCTTTTAATCTACTACCCGTCGGCTTGTCTGCTGGTTTGTCTGTTTGCCTGTTTGATGTTTGCCACGGACCTTGGGGCCGGAGAGGATCCCTGGCAGCAGATCCAGAAGCGGTTCAAAGAGCAACCGGCCCCGAAACAGGAAAAGAAAACATCGGAATCCGATCCCTGGCAGGAGTTGCGGGCGGTTTTCCTTCCCTTTTCCCTGGAAGAGGAGACCCGGGCCAAAACCTCAAAAAAATATGCCAAATCATTTTCAAAGAAATTTTACAGCGCCCTTGAGGACTACGGCTCCATCATTGAGACCGCTGCTGCTGAGTTTATTATCCCTGTGGAGATCATCTCCGCCGTGATCATGGCCGAGTCTGCCGGCAATTCCCGGGCTGCCGCCAAAACCACGACGGCCAAAGGCTTGATGCAGACCATTGATGCTACCTTTGCCAGCGCCAGAACAGGCTTAAGCCGGCGGGGGATTTCAATTCAGGACAACCCCTTTGATCCTGAGGCTTCCATCATGGCCGGCTCCTGGTACCTGGACCGGATGTTTGAAAAAGCGGTTCAGGATGGCAGGATACAGGATCCGGACCGTGGCAACATCGGATCCTGGCGGTACCCCCTGGAGTACTACTATGCGGGCCCTGGAAACGGGGCGAAAAAACAAAACAAAATCATGGTTTTTTCCAAAGGCCGGCGCCGGGTGATTGATAAACGGGCCTATTCGGAAAAAATTCAGACTTGGGCGCAAATTCTGAAACCAAAGGAGATGTAGACATGAAAAAAAAGATTCTGGAAAAATGCCTGTTGATGGGGCTTGTGTTCATCTTCCTGGGGTGCCGGGAATCCGCAGGACCTGTGACTGACACATCCGTTCTGGATCAACAGGTATCGGATTTGGTTCTGGAAACTCTGGATGCGTGCCGGTCGAAGCTGCCCGACATCGCCCCTGCGGCAGTGGTTTCCCATTCCCTTATGGAGGGGCAGCCCTATTCCCGGCTGGAGGAGCTCATTGCTAACCGGTTATCTGAAAAAATAGCCGAGGACCGAGAGGTGGTGGCCCTGTCCCGGGAAAACTGGTTTGAGTTCCGGGAGTCCCGTCCCCTGTCCCTGCGGGGGCATCATCCGGATATGGCCCCGCTGGTGGACAATCTGGTGGTTTTTTTGGTCTCTGTGGAGCACGAGCCCCTGCTGGACCGGATTACGGCCAGAATACGGGTGGCGGATTCCGGCGCACGAATGATGCCGGGCATTGAGGGAAAGCATGTTTTCTCCAATCACCCTGACGCTGCGGCGCGTGTTCTTCTGGATCATCCTGCCCGCCATGCCCAGGCGCCGGAAGGGCTGAAGGAAAACCCCTTTCATTCCCTGGAAGAACTCAGTTACAGCATGGTGACCGAGTTGCGAAGGTCTCTGGAAAAGGGGCTTATAGCTGCAGGGGCACAGTCGGGAGAAGAGGAAATCCAGGTGGTCTTGAGTGCCGGGAATGCCACGAGAGGGCCGGCGGGCGAAGATCCAGGGTTCAACCGGACCCTGATTCAGGAGTTACAGCAGGCGTTGGTGTCTGTGGGTGGAATGACCTCGGCGGTTAGCCGGACGGATTTCAGGACTATGTTTGATCAGGTGGATTTTTACAACCAGAATCCGGGGCTGTTTGAAGCAGATGAAGAACCCTTTAAACCAGGATCTGTCATTTTGATGGCCGAAACCCGGTCTGATCCGGGATCCTCTGCCCGGAAGGTCTCGCTGCGGGCCATGTGGCGGGTGAGCCCCATGAAGGATGCCGACGGATCTGTCATCACGGGAAATGCCGCAGGAACCTATGTGGCTGATTTTGCATCCCGGGCCTGGTTCAAGGGGCCTGCCCCGTCTGCCGCTGCCATGGTATTTTCAGGGCCTGTACCGCTGCATCGGATTTCCGGTGATAAAGGTTTTGATTGATAGATACCTGATAATTCTATATAAAATAGAGAGTATAGACTTGTCTTATGAGGGGGGATATATGAAGAAAAAAGTGTTTGGGGCAACGGCAGGGACCATGGCTTTTCTGTTCTGGATAACATTAGGGTTTGCTGATCCGGCAGGGTTTCATACCACAGCTGATGAGATGAT
>PIVQ01001178.1 GCA_003354055.1 Desulfobacteraceae bacterium
AATTTTTCCCGAAGCAGGGGTTTCATCAACTTACCGGTGGGATTCCTGGGAACGGTGTCAAAGACGATTTTCCTGGGAACCTTGTACAAAGACAACTTGGATTTGGCAAATTCAATCACATCTGTTTCACTGATCTTTCGTCCTTCCTTCACCTGAACGATTGCCAGGACGATTTCCACCAGACGCTCATCCGGGAATCCAATGCAGGCCACATCATCAATATCCGGGTGGTCCATAAGGGCATCCTCAATCTCCACGGGATAAATATTTTCCCCCCCGCTGATGACCAAATCTTTCATGCGGTCAACAATATAGAAATAGCCGTCAGCATCTTTTCTTAATAAATCTCCGGTGTAGAGCCATCCGTCCCTCAGCGCCTCTTGCGTTTTTTCCGGGTTGGAGTAATATTCGGACATCATTCGTGGGGTTTTGAAAACCAACTCCCCCACCTCATTCGCCGGCAGGTCCTTGTCGCTCATCGGTGCCACAATTTTAGCCTCAACCCCGAATGTGGGTTTGCCGATGGACCCGGGTTTTTCCAATACATCCTCGGGATAGAGGTTAAAAAGTCCGCCTCCACCGCCTTCGGTAATACCATAGATATTAGACACCTTGCACGGCAGATGTTTGATCAGCAGTTTCAGGGTGTCAAAGGGAACAGGCTGGGCTCCTATTTCCATGTACTTCCAGGCAGACAGGTCATAATCGCCCAATTTAAGTTCCCCATTTTCAACGGCATTGAGAATGGCAAGGGCAATGGGAACCACAAACAGGGTATCTGTACACTTTTCTTCAGCAATCGCCTCTATAATGGATTTCGGGTCCCTGAAATCCCGGATAAGGGTGCCGGTGCCACCGGTGGCGTAAAACGGCGCCCAGAGGAACAGGGTACCGGAATGGTAAAGGGGCAGAAAGATCAGGTAATTGTCATCTTTCTGCACAAAATAACTCATGCCGTTGCCAATGGCTGTACTGTTAATGGAAAAATGGGTGTGGAGTACGGGCTTGGGCTTGCCTGTGGTACCGGAGGTGAACATCATGGCCAAGGCATGGGAAGGCTCCACATCGACCATAGCAGAGGATGTATCTCCATAGTCTTCAACCGCTGAAAAGGCGATCATATCCCCGGGCGCATCCTCACCAACGCAGATATAGTTTTTGACAGAGGACAAAGATGCCATGATCGGACGGACCACCCCTAAAAATTCAGACCCCAGGATAAAAACGTCCGGATTGCAGACCCCTGCGGCATAAAGAATATCGTCGCTTTCAAACCTGAAGTTTAAGGGAACCACCACCGCTCCCAGCCTGATAATCGCAAAATAGGTGACCAGCCATTCAAGGGAATTGTTCTGCAGGTGCATGACAAAATCACCGGATTTTACATTCAGTTCCTTTGCCAGAAAGTTGGCTGTCCGGTTGATCTCTTCGTTGAATTCCTGCCAGGTAAAGGTACGCCGGACACCTGAGGCCCCTGTCCTTTCTATCAGACAAACCTTGTCAGGAATATGTTTCGCGTGGATGGAAGCATAGCTGGAATAGTTCACTAATCTTCTCCTTGTAATTACATAAAGTTAGAAATTAACCTTATCAAGCCCCTTAAGCCCTAAAATCTGCCTGGCCTCGTCAGATGTGGCAGGTGTAAGTCCCATCTCTCTTGCCACATTTTTAATCATGGTCACCTGATCTGCAGAGGCCTTTGCCATAACACCTCTTCCGGCATAGAT
>PIVQ01000375.1 GCA_003354055.1 Desulfobacteraceae bacterium
ACAAGACAATTCGGGGAAGTTGATATTGATTCGGAAAAAATTATCAATATGCCGTCCGGAATTCCCGGGTTCAAGGATAAAAAGCGGTATGTTGTGCTTCAAAAAGAAGAGACAATCCCCTTTTTTCTGTATCAGTGTGTGGATGATTCCAATCTGTCATTTGTAGTACTGGATCCCACTAAGATCATGCCTGAGTATAGTATTGAAAAAAAGGATTTTGAAGAGAGTGTGGACTGGGGGTTTGAGGATGATGAAATATCCTGTTTTGTTATCGTGACCATTCCCAGTGGAAATCCTGAGAAAATGACGGCTAATTTTTTGGCTCCGCTGGTGATCAACAACGATCGAAAAGAGGGGGTACAGTTGATCCTGCAAAACAGCAATTATTCCCATAAGCAGCCGCTTTTAAAATAAGAAGGTCAAAGAGCCGAACAGGTCAGGCCGAACAGGTTTTTTAGTTTCATAAAAAACTTAAACATCCGCGTTAAATAAAAATCCGGTTAAATCTATCATTTTTTCCTGAAGTTCAAGCAGTTCTTCGGACGGAAATTGTTTGATAATCGTATCCGTATCCTTATCCATGATTTTTACGACAATATCATTCGTGGTTTCATTGATGCTGAAATTCAGTTTTGTCTGGATGGTTTCCGCCAGATCTTCAAGCGTTGCAACCAGCTCTTCTGTTTCCTCTCGGGATAGCTTGGGGGCCGGGACTTCTTCTGTTTTTTCTGCCTGTTTTTGGGAGGGTCCCGTTTGGATTTGTTCGGGCTTGTTCGTTACAGGTGGGGGTTCGACAGATGGCTGAGTCACGCTTTTTACATCCATGCCGGTCTGAAGCGTCTCTGAAATATTCATGGCATTACCTCCTTGTAATGCGGGCTATCGGTTGATACTGAATACCCGTGGCTGATCCTTAGGAGGGGTGGCAGCGGAGCCATATCCTTTAATGGCTTGTTTCCCCTGTTTCATCTGATTGAGCTCTTTTTTCATCTGTTCCCTATGTTTTTCTATCTCAGAGGCAATGCGTTCGTCAAGCACCATGATGTTGTTTAGTCGTGATTCAAATTTAGACAGTAATGAAATGCTTTTACCCTGGCCTAAACTGCCGGCATTCTCCATAAATCGGTTTAAGGCGGATTGGAGAATGTCAGAGGCTTGTTTTCTTTCCTGAGTAAGGATCTTCATGTCGGGCAGGTTAAGGTCTTTCATCATATCCAGATGACGGTTCTGGAGGGCTTCATATGTTTGAAATCGTTGTTCTATTTCTTGTTCGTGTTGTAACAGGTCCATCTGATTCCTCCTTACTTAGACGGCAATAGACTGGGCTTTGTATTGTGAATTGCCATAGTTTGAATATTGAGGTGGTGCAGACGGTTGGGCTTTTGTTTGTTTTGCTGAAGTTGGTTTCGATGGGCGCGGGGCCTTCATTACAGAGGTTTCCCAGATGCGTTTGAGTTCAGTCAGGTATTTGATGGACCGTTCAACGGTTTTCACATCTTTGGTAAGCGAGACTTTCGTTAATTCGGTCATCATGGTCAGGTAAAGGCTCCTGAGAAAGTTGATCTCTTCAGTCTGAATGTCCTCATCCAAAGAGGCATTTAACTCGGAAATAATGGCAATGGCTTTCCCAATGTTTTCACCCCGTTTTTTAGGATCGTCATTTTCCAGACCATCCTTTGCCAGATTCAACCGTTTAATGGCAGCCTCGTAAAGCATCAGAATCAACTTCTGGGGGTCTGCTTCCCCGCTCACCTGCGCTTTTCGGTACGATTGTAGGGCATTTCCATAAACCATAAGTTACTCCTTAATTATTCATCACTTGAGTCTGTTGCACTGAACATCTGGCTCACATAACTGGACATGGATTCCATTTGACGCATATAGGAATCCAGTTCCACAAAGGTGCTCGTCATTGTTTCATATTTTGAATCGATGATTTCCTGTTGGCTTAAAATACTGTCTTCTAAGGCATCAATCTTCTCATCTATACCACTGGTTTCACTGTCAATATACCCATTCCCCATGGTCAATTCCAGGAGGTAGTCATTTATGCCTTCTGCAAAGCCGTCTACGTCATCCGTTCCCAGGAAAAAAGTCTTAAGATCATCGAAATTGCTGGATAGGGCATTGGACAGGGTGTCTGCATCAATGGTGATATTGCCGTCCTTATCAAGCTCAAAACCAAGATCGTAAAGGCTGGTAATACTGCCTCCGGTCTCTATGGTTATTCCTAACATGGATAATAATCCACTTTCCATGGTCTGGATGGAAGAAGATTTCGACAAGCTGCCCCAGGTATTTGTATCTTCGTCATAATCATCATTGCTGTCGATTTCAGTAACAATTTCACTGAAAGCAGTGACAATGGCTGTGATGTCTTCCTCCATGGAATCTGTTTCCTGTCCCACGGTGATGGTTGAAGAGCCGACATCGGACAGGGTCAAGGTAATACCGGTAACAAGATCTGTAAGACCTGAATTGCTTTGGCGCTGGTAATCAACCCCATCGACGTTAACTGCTGCATTCAGAGAAGAGGATGAAGGCGTGGTAGCCTGATCTGTTGTAAAACCAAGTGCTGATGCAGCCGTGGACGCGGCCTCTCCCCATTTTATATTGAGATTGTCCAGGGTTCCTGCTTCAGAGATTTCTAATTTCGAAGATGATGAGTTCCAGCTTACGGTGTAATCAATGCTGCTGCCGCTTGCCGCGGAGGCTTCATCCATGGCTGTTTCAACTGCCGCTGCCAGATCATCTCCTTTAGAGTATACGCCATCGGCAATGGTCGCAGTGATATCTGCTGAATACCCATCTCCTGTGTCTTCCTGGAAAACGAAATCCGTGTTGCCATCGCTCTGTGTGATAATTATATTACTTGGAGGATCAATGGTGGATTGGGATTCCATGATATAGCCGGTGCCGCTTTGCTCGGTCAGGGACAGGTCCGCCAGGTCAGATGTGATGTCTATACGACTGTCTTCCCCGGAATCGTCGGCCGTTAGAACCAGTTTATAGGGGCTTGTCCCGATTCCGGTATCAACGATAGAGGCTGTGACGCCGGGGTTATTCTCATCATCATTGATCTGATCCACCAGATCGGAAAGGCTGGTATCCGCAGATACGGACAATGATATTTCGGTATTGTCTCCTAACTGGTATGAAAAGGTTGCATCATTTGCGGCAAAAGCTGTAGTATCCGGATCTTCTGTAATCTCAACCCTGTTGTCTTCTCCTGAGCCGCCGGAGGTGGCAGTGATCTGAAAGGTGTAATTGCTATTATCACTGTCATAAACGGTTGATGCTGTCACATAGGTGCTACTGGCGCCGTTGTCGTTTGCCGTATCCGTGTTTATGGCCGTTACAAGGTCATCCATGGTGTAACCGCCTACACCACCTGTAATTGTGATGGTCTGCTCATCATCCCCATCTCCGTAGGTGATGGTCATCGTATCGTTTTCGGCCAGTATTATGGTGGTGTCTGTATCATCAAAGGTGCTCGATGATGTCTGGGTGGTAGGGACAAATACGGAGGTGGTTGAATCTGCAAAACCTGTGGAGAGAAAGGAGCTCTGGGTTGCCAGACGCTCCACTTCAACGGAATAACTGCCGGTCTCGGTACCGTCAACCACCGTGGCACTGATAACATCTGATGAAACAGAGCTGGTCCTTGTGAGCCAGTTGGAACTCAAAGACAGAGAAAGGGCATTGGATTTCATATCCAGCAACATGGCATTGAGGACGTTGAATTCATCCTGGGTTGCCTGAAGTTCGGTCGCTTCTGATTCCATCATGGTGATAGTGGCCTCATCCGCCTCTTTGAGGCCGTCAATGATACCCTGCAGATCAAGGGTTGATCCGATACCGAGTGTGCTGACGCTACCTGTTGCCATAATGTTCCTCCATTCTTTACCAATTACTAAATATAGCTATCGGAAAATCAGATTAAAAACTTAAGTTAAAAAACACAACGCTTCCGGAAAAAAAGTTGCCTTTCCCCGGAAGCGTTGATACAGGCATCTTGCCCATGACATTAATTCTTATTGCAGCAGGCTCATGATATTCTCAGCAGATGCATTGGCCTGGGCCAGGGCATAGGAACCGGTCTGGCTTAAAAGCTGCATTTTTGAGAAGATCATGGACTCTTCTGCAAAGTCAACGTCCCGTATGGTGGATTCCGAGGCCTGGATATTGGTCTTGGTAACAGACAGGTTCGAAATCGTGGACGATAGTTGATTCTGCACCGAACCCAGGGATGCCCGTATCTCATCAATGTCGGCCAGGGCGGAGTCCGCAATGCTGATTGCCCTTTGGGCGCTTTCAGAGTCCAGAACACTCAGATCCGACAGTTTATAGGTTTCCGTATCACTGAGTCCTACTGAGCCTGAGTTCGCTGTATTTACTGCCAGTTCAGAGCCTGCCGCTATGTCGCTTCCCTCCACCAGGACCATGTCTTCGGACAGGGTTATCGTTGCATTAACATAGAGATCTGTTGTCAATACATCTCCCGCCTCAAGTTCAACAGAACTACCTCCACCTCCGGTGGCGGTGTTGAGTGTCATATCCTGATTGATGGTTGTTCCGGCCGCTAAAAGGGTATCTTGGACCAGTTTTGTACCGGCCGTGACACTCATATCACTGTCCAGTGTGACCCCTGGTGCAGCGACGGTGATTGAGCCGCCAATTGTAGATCCTTCCGCAAGGGTACTGCCGCTCTCAATGGTGGAGCCGCTGCTAAGCTCCGTCCGTTTATAAGTTTCCAGATCACCTAAAGTGCTGCTTAAGGCCCCTCCCATGACATAGGTATTGTTACCGAGAATCGAACCGGCAAGCATTTCACTGCCTGCGGCCAGTTCAGATCCGGATTCAAGGACCATATCGTTGGCAAGTGTGGCTGTATCGGTTGTGGCAGTGTAGGCTGATGTTGTGATTGCTGAGGCACTTATAGAATCTTCCGTGATGATGGAACCTGCCGCTATGGTTTGATTCCCGCCGGTATCTAATATACCTCCGTTGCCTGAAGTCAGGTCTGCGGACAAGACCTGATCCCCGCTTAGGGTTATACTGCTTCCATAGGTGAATGTGTCACCCACCTCAAGAACACCGGCCGTGGTGACTAAGGTTGGACCGTCCCATGTCGTGTCTGCCCCGGAAGTCGTAAGGGTGAGTACACTTCCATCTGCTATCAGACTGCCTGCCTTGATCACGGAAGTCGCACCGGATGTTCCCCAGGTCACAGTTGCACTGGAGTCCGTACTGTGCAGATAAAGTGTGTCTGTAAGTGCTGTGGCAGCTGCTATGGTTTGTGTGCCGGCCGTGTCTGTATTGTAGGTAACACCGATCTCAAATTCCGCTCCCATGGTTGATCCGTTGGCCAGAACCGATCCGGCTTTGATCTGGGTGTTATTTGCTGTGGCGCTGTCGTATGCCAGAGTCATATTCGATGATAATGTGACATCCCTTGACAATATAACTGCATTTGCAAGGGTGCTCCCTACACTGTATACAACAGTGGAACCTGTGGCTGTTGAGGTGAATTGTGTTGTGACAACAGTGCCTTTACCCAGCGTAGTATATTTATCCAGAGTGGTGCCCTCTGTGACGAGCATATCCTGCTCCAGAGAGGTGACCCCTGAGCCGGAACTGCCAAAAATATCACCGGCAATGGTCACTGCTCCGCCTATGGTTGTTCCTTTTGCAAGTTCGGTTGTTGCGTAAAGGGTGCTGCCTGCCTCAAGTTCAAAATCCAACTGGGTCGATGATATTGTGGATTCCACCAATGTGTCTCCGCCGACTTGGGTACCTGAAGCAAGCTCAGAACCTGCCTTGATTGTGGATCCGGATGCAATGACTGAATCCTCAACGGTTTCCAGATCACCGGATATAACGATATCTCCACCAGTGGCACCTGCGCCGATACCTTCAATCTGAAACTCGCTGACCCCGCTTTGGGTGAGTTCAAGGTAGCCGATGGTTGACATCTGGCTGCCTGTACTGCCGAAGACATTGGTTATGCTGCCGTCCACCTCAATGGCGCGGCCGTCCGTAGAGCTTAAAGTGATCTTTCCGTCACTGGTCATATAAGCTTCCACACCGGTTTCAGATGTTTTGCCGTTGATGGCATTGACCAGGGAACCGCTTCCGTCGTTGTCTTCCACCTTGATGGCTCCGATGGTTACCCCGTTGATGGCAAACTTATCCCCGGTTGTTTCTCCCTGAATGGCAATGGATGATGTCGTCGTTACGATTGCATTCGCACTGATTCCTGTAACAGAGGTGTATCGGTTTAGCTCTGCCTCTAATGCGCCTATACCATTTTCAGGATCATTATTATATTGGAGATCAACGGTGCTCAAGGTCAGCTCTTCACCGGTGATAGCACTGGTGATGGTGAGCTGAACCTCTCCTCCTGCAGATGAAGCCATGCTTAGCTGGGCCTGGGAAATATGCCCGACCTTGCTGGACTCAGTGGAATCAATTGAAATATTTGCCGTTTCATTGGCAAAGGCGCCGACCTGTATGGATTTGTCGGAAAATGTTCCGGATAAGAGTTTTTGGCCGTTGAAAGAAGTGGTAGTTGCTATGGCATCCAGTTCTTCCATTAATTTATCAATATCATTCTGGATGGCCTGCCGGGTTGAGGTCGTCTGTGAGTCGGAGGCTGCCTGGATGGCTTTGGTTTTAATGGTGTTGATGATATTGATGGATTCCTGAAGTGCCCCGTCAGCCGTCTGCACCATGGAGATGCCGTCATTGGCATTCCGGATTGCCTGCCCGATTCCCAAGGACTGAGCCTTGAGAGAGTCGGCAATGGACATGCCGGATGAATCATCTGCGGCCTTGTTAATACGAAGTCCCGTGGAGAGACGTTCAAGCGACGAGCTTAGCTGCGAATCATTGGCTATCATGCTCCTGTGAGCATTTAACGCTGCAATGTTGGTGTTGATTTTTAAGGTCATGGTCTTTTTCCTCCCTGAAGCAATAAATCCTTTTTTAAATTTGCGACCAATGCC
>PIVQ01001179.1 GCA_003354055.1 Desulfobacteraceae bacterium
GCCTATCTGTGCGCCGTTATCCAGCAGAAGACCGGTTCCTTTGCTCTGGGGTTAGGCCTGGGGCTGCCTTTGGTGGCCCTGCTGGGGTGTGTTCTTGAGGCCACCTTATTCCGACGGCTCTACAAACGGAACCATCTGGACCAGGTGCTGGCCACCTTTGCCCTGATTCTATTTTTTAACGAACTGATACAGATCATCTGCGGTCCTGCCTCCTATTTCATGGCCCTGCCTGCGATGCTGGCAGGAGCGGTGGAGATTCTTCCCGGCATTCCCTATCCGGTATACAGGCTTGTGATTATCGCTGCGGGCTTGGGAACGGCAGTCGGGCTTTATCTTCTGATCAATAAAACCCGTGTCGGCATGCTCATCCGGGCCGGAGCGGAAAACAGGGAAATGGTGGGGGCTCTTGGGGTCAATATCCGTCAGCTCTACATGCTGGTATTCGGTCTTGGTGCCGCCCTGGCAGGATTTGCCGGTATGATGGCAGGGCCCATTTTATCCGTGGAAACCGGGATGGGGGAGTCCATCCTCATCCTTACCCTGGTGGTCATAGTAATCGGTGGTTTAGGATCGGTTCGGGGGGCATTTGTGGCAGCCATTATCACCGGTGTTGCCGATACCTTCGGCCGGGTCCTGCTGCCGCCGGCTCTTGCCTCAATGGTGATTTATATCCTCATGGCCCTCGTGCTTGTGAAACGTCCCCAGGGGCTTTTCCCCGGTCAGGGGTAATGGATAGTGAAAGTATCAGGCAGAATCAATGGATAAAGTAACACTAAAAAGATGGATAGTTCCGGTGCTTTTGGTGGTGGGGGGGCTGGCCGTTCCCCTGCTTGGGGAACCCTTTTACACCCGTCTTGCCACCAGGATTCTTATCTACGGCCTCTGCGCCCTGAGTCTTGACCTGATTCTCGGATTCGGGGGAATGGTCAGCCTGGGCCATGCGGCATTCTTAGGTATGGGCGCCTATCTTACCGGGATCTTATCCTTTCACGGATATGCGTCAGCCTTTTTTGTCTGGCCCGTGGTTGTCTGTGCCACCGCAGTTGCCGCCGCCTGTATCGGGGCCATAAGTCTTCGGACCACGGGTAGCTATTTTATCATGATCACTTTGGCCTTTGCCCAGATGCTCTTTTTCTTTTTTTCCAGTCTCGGGACCTATGGCGGAGACGACGGCATGGCTCTCTGGAGTCGGAATACACTTGGGTTTGTGGATATCAATAACCATACGGTATTTTACTATCTGGTGTTGGGCATTCTGGTGGGCATTTTTTTCCTGGCCCGACGACTGGTCGGCTCTCCGTTTGGATCCGTGATCATCGGTATCCGGGAAAACGAGCGGAAAATGTCGGCCATGGGGTATCCTGTGTTCCGGTACAAGCTTGCCTGTTTTGTGATTGCTGCGGTTATCGCTGCCCTGGCAGGGATTTTACTGGCCAACCATGAAAAGTATATCAGTCCGGCCATGATGCATTGGACCAGAAGTGCGGAGATCATGGTCATGGTGATCCTCGGCGGTATGGGCAGCCTGATAGGCCCTATCTTAGGGGCGGCAGGCCTGCTGCTGGCCGAGGAGATTCTGTCCGGGTTTACCCAGCATTGGATGGTCTTTTTAGGGCCTTTGCTTATTGTCATGGTATTGTACGCCAAAGGCGGGATCGTCAGTCTTTTTCCCAGGGAGGATTCCCATGACTGAGGCCCTGCTTGCGGTAAAAAAACTTTCCAAGTC
>PIVQ01001180.1 GCA_003354055.1 Desulfobacteraceae bacterium
TGTGGTTCTTCAAAAGATGCTTTTGTTAATGGTCCAGCATCAGATTTGTTAATACCATGTCTATCCATACTAATTAAACCACCTTTACATGTCATACTATCACATAATAAGTTTAAATGTTTATCATTAATATAAATACCACTACTTTCCATAACACCTCCAATTTCATTTTTTAATAATTGTCTTGCTGCTTCAATACCTAATACAGCATTAACTTCATGAATATCATTTGAGAATGTTTTATTTTGATTAATATAATCACTTAATTTTAATACATCTGATAAATTAGTTCCAGTTGTATCCAAAACAATTTCTTTTTTATTATCAATAGTTCCATTTTTCTTAATAATAGATGTTCTAATTTCTCTCATTGTTACTTTTTTAATTTTATCTAATCCTTTTAATACACAATTATTAATAATATCTTCTTCTAAAGCATTTAATAATTTTCGGTCATTATGAGTAACGAAAAAACCTAAATCATCAGTTTGTTCAATATCATTGTGAATAAATCTAATATGAAAAACTAAATGTTGAGAGTTTTCATCACTATAAATAATATGAACCTTTTTCTTTGCGTATTTTTGTAATAAGGCTGAATACATATCATACATAGACATACCTTTATTAATTAAATGTAATTGATTAATTTCAATTCTTAAAACCCAAGGAGATAATTGATTTAATCCAATATTATTATAGAAATCATAGTATTGTTTAACGAACTCGGTATCTTCTTCAATACAACTATTTAAAATATCATTATCATACCAGATTGAACTTGAATTGACAAAATATGATATTTTTGTATTTTCAATATTATTTAATACTTCTTTAGCTGGGTCTCTTTTATTATATTTCTCATTTAAATAAACAGTTAATGATGGAGTTTTTGGTTTTTTAGTTACACTAATTAATTCTCTAATTCTTGGAACACCACTATTAACATTTGATTTACTTGCGACACCGGAGTAATGGAAAGTATTTAATGTTAATTGCGTAGTTGGTTCTCCAAGAGATTGAGCACATACAGCACCAACAGACTCACCAGGATGAATTAATGCTTTATAAAACTTATCAATAATAGTTTTAACAACCCATTCAAATGCTTCTAATGTTAATTTATTCTCATAAATAATAACTTTTGATGATAATTTACTTCTAACTAATGTTCTTAATAATTTTAAGTTATAATCATTTAATTCATTAAATGGAAATTCATCATCGCAATTTAATCTAATAGTTTTAGTAATCATTTCAATTTGTTCTAATAAATATTTAGGTGAAATATCACTTTGATTATCTTTTTGAATATTGAACATTCTAACTGATTGTTGAACAATTCTAAAAATATTAATAGGTTGATATACAACATCATCTAAATGAAATCCTTTTACTCTAAAATATTTTCTTAATGTTTTTAATTGTTTAAACTCTTTATTTAATAATCTTACAGATTTTTTATCATCAAATATTTTTAATTGTTCTTTTGACCATTTATATCTTAATGTAAACTCTGCTTCTGAATGTTTTAATAATTCAAATTGTTGTTTTTCAACTTTCTTTGGGTCAAAACTATCGCCACCATATGCAAACTCAACAATAGCTCCATTTTCACTTCTAACAGTCATATCATAATGAGTTTTTAAATCCTCTAATGATTTCATTAATTTACGTTGAATATAACCAGTTTCTGCTGTTTTACAAGCAGTATCAATAATACCCT
>PIVQ01000376.1 GCA_003354055.1 Desulfobacteraceae bacterium
TTCCAGGTCAGTATCATCCCCCACACTGCAAAAATAACCACCATCGGTCTTAAACAGGTGGGAGACCCGGTTAATATTGAGACCGATATGCTGGGTAAATATGTTAGAAAATTTTTAACCTCAGGAGGGAAGACTGCCAATTCGCCGCAACAGGCTGAATCGGACATCAGTATTTCCCTTCTTGCCAAAAACGGATTTTTATAATCCAGTGTGAATACACTGCAAATTTTAGGGAACATAAGAATATGCCGCACTTAACCATTGAACAGGCAATTGAAGATATTAAAAATGGTAAAATGGTCATCCTGGTTGATGACGAAGACCGGGAAAATGAAGGTGATCTGACCATGGCTGCTGAGGCGGTAACGCCTGAGGCAATCAACTTTATGGCCACTTACGGCAGGGGGCTGATCTGCCTGTCTCTGGATTCGACCATTGCAGACCGTCTGGATCTTCCGTTGATGGTGGATCACAATACTTCACAGTTTGAAACCGGGTTTACGGTGTCCATTGAAGCCCGAGAGGGTGTAACCACAGGGATTTCTGCCGCAGACCGGGCAACCACAATTCAGACTGCCGTGGCAGATGATACGACGCCCGCCGACATTGCCAGACCTGGTCATATCTTCCCCTTGCGTGCAAGAGACGGCGGTGTCATGGTTCGCATAGGACAGACCGAAGGTTCCGTGGATCTGTCCCGCCTGGCCGGACTTAAACCTGCCGGCGTGATCTGTGAGATCATGGATGAAGACGGCACCATGGCGCGGATGCCCTCCCTTGAAAAATTTGCTAAAAAACACGGCATCGGTATCTGCACGGTCGCAGACCTGGTAAAATACCGTCTGAAAACCGAAAATTTTGTCCGCAGAGCTGCTGAAACCGTCATTCCTACCAAGGTAGGCGGGGAATTCAAAATCATTGCCTATGAAAATGACATGGACAGCCTCACCCACATTGCCCTGGTAAAAGGGGATATCAACTCTGAAGACGATATTCTGGTCCGGGTTCACTCCGAGTGCATGACCGGGGATATTTTCAGTTCTCTTCGCTGTGACTGTCAGGATCAGTTGCAAACCGCAATGCTTATGCTGGAAGAAGAAGGGTCCGGGGTTATTCTTTACCTGCGCCAGGAAGGCCGTGGTATAGGCCTTGTCAATAAACTTAAAGCCTATGAATACCAGAGGCAGGGTCTTGATACGGTAGAGGCCAATGAAAAACTTGGATTTGATGCCGATATGAGAGACTATGGCGTCGGTGCTCAGATGCTGGTGGACCTTGGCGTAAAGAAAATGCGTCTGCTCACAAACAACCCTAAAAAAATGATCGGGCTGGAAGGATACGGTCTGACCGTGGTTGAACAGGTTCCCATTGAAGTGGAAGCCAATTGCCACAATGAGGGATATTTGAAATGTAAAGCGGCTAAGATGGGTCACCTGCTCCGCGTGGAACCGAAATAGTTTAGGTAACAGACAATTTTTTAATTAAGGATAAAACAATGCCTCAGATAGTTGAAGCCAACCTGAATGCCAAGGGAAAAAAGTTCGGGATCATTTCCGCCCGGTTTAACGACTTTATTGTGGGAAAACTTACAGACGGTGCAGTGGACGCCCTGGTAAGAAGCGGTGCTGAAGACAAAGATATTACCGTTGTAAAAGTGCCGGGCGCCTTTGAAATTCCCCTGGTGGCCAAAAAAATGGTTGCCCAGAAAAAATATGATGCCGTCATCTGCTTAGGGGCTGTGATCCGCGGTGCCACTACCCATTATGACTATGTATGTGCAGAAGTGTCCAAAGGGATTGCTACTGTGAGCATGGATGCCGAAGTTCCTGTGATGTTCGGTATCCTGACCACTGAAAGCATTGAACAGGCCATTGAACGTGCCGGAACCAAGGCCGGTAACAAAGGCTTTGACGTGGCTATGGGTGCTATTGAAATGGCCAACCTCTGCCAGGATATAAAGTAAGCAGATGGGAGATAGACGTCAGTCTAGGGAACTCGCCCTCCAGGCGTTGTTCTTTTTAGATGTAAACCAGACCGATACCGTTCAGGGAATAGATGATTTTTGCGCCCAGCACGAAGATGAACTCAGTGACGCAGTCAAACCCTTTTTTCTTAAGCTTTTAAACGGGGTGCAAGAAAACAGGGAAGATATTGACCGGCTTATGGACAAGTGGGCCAAGAACTGGAAGATATCCAGAATGCCGGTGGTTGACCGGAACATCATGCGCCTGGCAGTGTTTGAGATGCTGGAACAATCGGATATCCCGGCCACAGTCTCCATTAATGAAGCCGTGGAAATAGGTAAAAAATTCGGGACCCGGGACTCCGGGGCATTTATCAACGGGGTTCTGGATCGGATCAGATCCCAGGAAGGCCTTGAATAGGCCGGGCAATATGCGTTAAAAAAACGGTATGCCGAATTACATCGGACATACCTAAAAATTTATCTACACCAAGCGCAATCCCATGAGGAGGAGTGTTTTGATTATAAAGAAGCTGGAAGTCGGCCCCATAATGGCCAATTGTTTTATCCTTGGATGCGAGAGTACAAAAGAAGCTGTGGTCATTGATCCGGGTGATGATGCCGACAGGATTCTCATGGCCCTGGCCAAGGCCGAATTAAAAGTGAAATGCTTGATAAATACTCACGGGCATTTTGATCATGTCGGCGCCAACAAAAAGATGAAAGAAGTGACTGCCGCCCCCATTGCCATTCATGCAGGAGACGAACCCATGCTGACCGAATTGTCCAGGTCTGCTGCCATGTTCGGTCTGACTGCGGAAAATTCACCACCGGCTGACCGATTACTGGAAGACGGGGATGAGGTTTCTTTTGGTGAGATCACCCTTAAAGTGATCCATACGCCAGGACATTCACCCGGTGGGATCTGCCTCCACACTCCCGGTCATCTTTTTGCCGGAGATACTTTATTTGCAGGATCCATCGGCAGGACCGATCTTCCCGGCGGTGACTACGACACTCTGATTGCAAGTATTAAAGAAAGGTTGCTGGAGCTGGCCGAGGACACCGTGGTTTATACCGGGCACGGGCCTGAGACCAGTATCGGCAATGAAAAACGGATGAATCCCTTTCTCAGATAATGGGACGTCTGCCTCAACTGCCCCAAATAAAAGACCTCTTTATCCGGAAAATCAGTCTAAGCCTTCCATTTGAGAAGGCTGCGGCTAGGTTTGCCGGAAGGCCCGGAACCGTGCTTCTCTTATCTGGTTCCGACATGGACTGTGCCAGGTACAGCTGCCTTGCAATCAATCCCTGGCTTGAACTCAAAGGGGGGCAAAACCGCCTTGGCTTAAGGGTGGATGGTAAGGATGTCGATCTTACCCACATCTGTCCAAGTCAGGATCCTTTTGATCTTGTCCAGACGCTGTTAACAGGATGTGCACCCATTGCATCCGAAACTCTCTCCACTGACTTGCCTGTGGCTGCCGGGTTGTTTGGATACTTCTCCTATGATTTAAAGGACAGGATAGAAGATCTTCCCAGAACCTGTGTGGACACCCACCTGCCGGATATTGCCCTGTATGCACCATCTGTACTGCTGGTTCAGGACAGGGTGGAAGACAAGACTTATATTTCTATTCCAGTTTTTGACCGGCCTGATGCCGAACAATGGGTGGCTGAACAGGAGAGATCTTTTTTAGCCGAATTGGACCAACCCTGGACCTCCAAGGGATTTTCCATAGACAGCCGGGGATTTACCTCTTCTTTTACCAAGCCGGAATACATTGCGTCTGTTTCCAAGGTCATAGACTATCTTAGGGCCGGTGATATTTACCAGGCAAACCTGTCCCAGCGGTTTGAAACCGGATTTACAGGCGATGCCTACGGGCTTTTCCTGGAGTTGTTCAACCGGAACCCCGCCTCATTTTTCAGCTATATAAATGCCGGTGATCATTACGTGGTGTCCACATCTCCTGAGCGGTTCATAAAACTTGAGGGCAGGGACGTGGAAACCCGTCCCATCAAAGGAACCATTTCCCGGGGCAATACCCCTGAGTCTGACCGGGAGAACTGCCTAAAGCTTTCGGCCAGCCTTAAAGATGACGCAGAACTGACCATGATAGTGGATCTCATGCGAAATGATATCTCCAGGGTAACGGAACGCGGATCCGTAGAAGTGACCGAACACAAACGGCTGGAATCCTATGAAAATGTCTTCCATCTGGTCTCTGTGGTGAAAGGACAGCTTGCCCATGACAAAACTGCTGTAGATCTTATCCGGGCAACCTTTCCGGGAGGATCCATCACAGGCTGTCCCAAGATCAGGGCTATGGAGATCATTGATGAGCTGGAGCCGGTAAAACGCCATGTATACACAGGATCCATCGGATATATCAGCTTTCACAACACCATGGATCTGTCCATTGCCATCCGAACGGCCACCATTACGGATGACCGTTTGTTTTTTAGCGTGGGCGGGGGGATTGTATATGATTCAGATCCTGAAAAAGAGTTCCAGGAAACTCTGGACAAGGGGAAGACTCTGATGGAAACCCTTCTCGATGCCTCTGCAGGCAAGGGTCAGCTGCATTTAAAGGCCTGGGTCAACGGAAAATTGATTGATCAGGACAGAGCAAAGGTACCGGCACTCAGCCAGGGCGTTCAATACGGGGCAGGATTGTTTGAAACCATCCGGGTGGAAAAGGGAAATCCCCTGTTTCTGGAAGCCCATGTGCGCCGTATGGAAACGGCCTGGATAGATATTTTTTACACTGATCCTCCGGACATTACCTGGGGGACGGTGATTGACCTGCTTGTCAGGGAAAACCGGCTCCAGGATCAAACATGTGCCGTAAAGTTAATGGTAGCCCGTGATGGAAGCCGGGAACAGGTTTTTTTGGCGGCCTTTATACGTCCCTATATCCATCGTTTAAAAGCCCTCAATAAATCCGGTTTGGATCTGATAACATTTCCAAAACCGAGACAGACCTATCTGGCCGACCATAAAACTTTGAACTACCTTTATTACGAACGGGCGGCAGATTATGCAAAAAAACAGGGGGCAGATGAGGCAATTATCCTGAATCCGGATGGAAGTGTCTCTGAAACAAATACCTGTAATATTTTTGCAGTTCAGGACAGTACTCTTATTCTGCCGGAATCTCTTCATGTGTTACCTGGGGTTACCCTGGCCACAGTGATGGGTGCCATGACCGATAAAGGATATACTATCCACTATGAACAGATGACACCGGAAGTACTGGCATCATACCCCAATGTGCTGGTGACCAATGCGCTTATGGGGGCTGTGCCGGTGGATTATATCAACGGGATTGCAATCAAACAGGATCCTGCAATATGCACGCAGGTGAACTCGTCCCTTATTTGAGTTTAACAGGATCTAAGCTCCTGGCGAACACGACTCTTGTATTTCATCTTTGAATGGGATAAATTTGACTGGTAACCTTATTAACCAACGGACCGGAACCATGATGAAAAAACTACGTATACTGATTTTAGCAGCAAGTATTCTGGCGTTCAGCTACGGACTGGCAACAGCGACACCCAAAGCCGTGCCTGTGAATCCGAAATTTGAATTTTCCGATGTTGCCGAAGGCCAGGGCATTACCCATGAATTTATTATCAGAAATGACGGTGATACAAAGCTGAATATTCTCGGCGTGATCCCTCCCTGAGGCTGCGATAAAAAAGCCTATGACAGGCAGATTCCCCCGGGCGGGGAAGGCAAAATAAAAATCGGGGTCAAGACAGGCGGTTACGGCGGTAAAAGCATGAACAAGCGTATCCTGGTCCATACTGATGATCCCCAGAACAAAAAGTTTTATCTGACCGTTGCAGGAAAGGTAGATCCGGTGGTCAAAATTACACCGGGCACTGTCAGTCTGAGCGGGGTTCCCGGTGAGGAACTTGAAGCCGTTGTCACCATCACCCCTGCAGAAAAATATGATTTTAAAATTCTGGAGATGAAGCAAAAATTTGACACTCAGATCAAAGCTGAACTGGTACCGCCGAAAGAGGGCAGCCGTGACTGGCGGGTAAAGGTTACAACCAAATCTGATAAGGCCGATGACCTCTACGATATCATCACCCTTAAAACAGACAGTAGGTTTAAACCCAAGTTGAAAATTCGGGTTTATGCCATTTATTTTGATAAGACCAACTCCTGACCAATCCAAAATTTAAGATGAAGCATAAGGCAATCTCAATGGATATTTCTACGCTTAAGGCAGTGGTGTTTGATTGTGACGGGGTCATGTTTGATACGGCCGTGGCCAATAGAAAATTTTATGATGAGGTCCTGGTTGCCTTTGGTAAACAGATACTGACACAGGAACAATTTGTAAATGTTCATATGATGACGGTAACGGCGGCCATTGAATATCTGTTTCCGGATTTTGATGACCATGGCCCGGTTTTTGAAAAAATAAAATCCATCGGGTATGCTAAGTTCACTCCTTTTATGGAGCGGGAAAAGGGCTTGAAAACATTGCTTACCGGGTTAAAGGCAAACGGGCTGATCCGTGGGGTTGCCACAAACAGAACCAATACCATGGACAGTGTGCTTGTGGACAATGAAATGACATCCATGTTTGAGACAGTGGTAACGGCAGCAGATGTGGAAAATCCAAAACCTGCCCCTGACCAGTTAAACAAAATCATGGCGCAATTTGAATTGTCACCGAGGCAGATATTATTTGTCGGGGACTCGATATATGACCAGAAAGCCGCTCAAACGGCCGACACCTGGTTTATTGCATTTAAACAACCTGAACTTGACGCTCATTTTCATGTCCGATCCATGAAAGAAATTGGT
Source organism: Desulfobacteraceae bacterium (assembly GCA_003354055.1). The sequence goes on from PIVQ01000376.1 coordinate 6,798, forward strand.
AAACTCTTACAGATAAATGAATAAAATTCTTGACAAATTTGGCGATCATCATTAAATCTTATAAGATTTTTAAATAAAATTGAAGTTAGATGTTGGGTAAACATCTGACACCTATAGTAGGTAATTTAACCGTAACAAGGAGATTGAAGTATATGTCTAAATTAGTTGCACCCCATGGTGGAAAAGGTCTGGTAATTTGTAAGCTC
>PIVQ01001181.1 GCA_003354055.1 Desulfobacteraceae bacterium
AAGTTTCTGCCCTTCAGGGTATTTAGATCAAGTTATTTTGTAACGATTCCTAAGCTTTTGTTGTTTCACTGTCCAATACGTGAATCTGACGGGCATCATATCCGTTAAGGGGGGAGCGGTAATTGACCTGTATCAAGTGGTAGTAAAAAAAGCGAGAGCGGCGAGAACCGCTCGATCAGCAAGAGCAGCATGTGGAAAACCTACGGTCAACAGATTATAAGCAGGTGTTGCCGGGCACAAATATTTGGTGTGCGTAGCACTACCTTACCTGTTCTCGCGGGTCTCGCTGTTCAAGCTGTTCTCGCTATTTATAATAGAAAAAGGGGCTGCTGCCTGCGCAACAACCCCTTTTTAGGTAATCAATTTATGTTTTTTTCAGGCCTTGGCAGCCTCAATGTTAATGGCGCAGACCTTGAACTCAGGAATCTTTGCGGTTGGGTCAAGCTCCCCGTTGGTCAGCTTGTTGGCCGCTGCCTTGGCAAAGTGGAAGGGGATGAAAATGGTTCCGTCCACAGCCTTGCCCGAGACTTTGAGTTTGGCTTGTATTCTGCCCCGTCTGGAGCAGACATTGACCATCTCTCCGTTGTTGATGCCAAGCTTTCCGGCATCTCCGTCGGAGATTTCCACAAAGCACTCCGGGGAAAGCATGTTCAGGCCGTCGGTCCGCATGGTCATGGTACCGGTATGGTAATGATAGAGCACCCGGCCTGTAGTCAATACAAAGGGGTACTTTTCATCAGGTAGTTCTGCCGGCGGTACGTGTTCAATGGCATGAAACATTCCTTTGCCACGGGTGAACTGGGCCGTATGCAGGATCGGGGTGCCCGGATGATCTTCGTCAGGGCAGGGCCAGTGAAGGCCGACTTTATCGATCCGTTCCCAGGTGATACCGCGATAGGACGGGGTAACGGCTGCGATTTCTTTGAAGATTTCATGGCTGTCCTCATAGGACATATCATATCCCATGCGGCTGGCGATGCCACCGATGATTTCCCAGTCCCGTTTGGGGCCTTCTGGTGCGTCAACCGCCCGCCTTACCCGCTGAACCCGCCTTTCGGAATTGGTGAAGGTACCGTTCTTTTCCGCAAAGCAGAAGGATGGTAATACCACATCTGCCAAGGCAGAGGTTTCTGTTTCAAAAATATCCTGAACCACCAGAAACTCAAGATTTTCCAGAGATTTTTTAGCGTGGTTGAGATCCGGATCTGATATCATGGGGTTTTCACCGATGATGAACAGAGATTTCAGCTCACCGTCATGGGCTTTCTGGAACATTTCCGTGGCCACAAGACCCGGAGTCGGGGACAGGCCAGTTACCTTCCAGGCCTGCTCGTAATTCTCTCTGGCATCATCGCTGGTCACGGGCTGATAGGCCGTAAATACGTTGGGCAGGCCACCCATGTCGCAGGCGCCCTGTACGTTGTTCTGGCCGCGCAAGGGGTTTACCCCGCCGCCGGCTTTGCCCAAATGACCGCAGAGCATGGAGAGATTGGCAAGGGATTTTACATTGTCCGTGCCGCAGGTGTGCTGGGTGATGCCCATGCAATAACAGACGGACGCTGCCCCTGCCTTGGCAAATGCCCTGGCTACTTCCCGCAGGTCATCTGCCGGAATACCGGTGATTTCCTCAACATGTTCCGGTGTATACTTGGCCACCATTTCCTTGGTGGCTTCAAAGTTCTCACATCGGTCGTCTAAATATTGTTGATCCTGAAGGCCTTCTGA
>PIVQ01001182.1 GCA_003354055.1 Desulfobacteraceae bacterium
GGGCTTCCCATCCGTGTCTTCTGGCCGAATCCAAACGCGGAAAGGTAGTGATGTAACGCTTTCCTGCCTATGGTTTCGGTGATTTTGGCTGCCCCGATATTTGAGGAGAATTTAACAATCTGTGACAGGGTGAGCCATTCCTCGGGGTGGGTGTCATGGATGGTATATCCGCCGATACGGTATTTTCCGTTCTCACAGAAAAATATGGATTTGGGGGACATCCCTTTTTCAATGGCCGCTGCCACTGTGAAAATTTTCATGATGGAACCGGGTTCGAATGCATCTGTAACTGATCTGTTACGGTAGCGATCCCGGCTGAAACCAGAATAATTGTTAGGATTAAACTCCGGGTAATGGGCCACGGCCAGCAACTCGCCTGTGGCAGGGCGCATGACCAGTGCCATACCTGATTTCGCCTTGTGTGCCTTGACGGCCTGGGTCAGGGTCCGTTCGGAGAGGAATTGGATTTTTTTGTCAATGGTGAGCACAATGGCATTGCCCCGAAGTTCTTCTCTTAAGGTTTTATCAATGTCTAAAATTCTGCCTGCGCCGTCCCGGGTGACTTTGGTCTTTACACGGTTGCCTTCCAAGATGGCATTGAATTTGAATTCGAGTCCTTCAAGCCCCCGGTCTTCCTTGCCGGTAAATCCGATGACCTGGGCAGCTAGATTTCGGTTGGGGTAGAATCGTTTGGAGTCGTTTTTCAGGTAGATACCTTTTAGGTTCAGCAGCTTTACGGCCCGGGCCTGGTCCGGTGATATCCGTCTGGCCAGTATTGCAAAACGACGTTTCTGGGAAAGCTTGGTCTTAAGCTTTGCTTTGTTCAGGCTCAGAATTTTCGCCAATTGCTTTGCTGTGGCTGACGGATTCTTCACCTGAGTCGGATCTGCCGTTACATTGGGGGCGTCAATGCTGGTGCCCAGTTTGTTCAGGTGGCGGTCCAGAATTTGCCCCCGGTCTCCCTGGATGGTCAGGTGTTTGGAGTAGACCTGCTCTGCTCTTTTGGTCAGAGCCTGCCCCTTGAAAATCTGAACTTCAAAGGATTTTGCCCCGAGCAGTCCGATGCAGAGAATCAGGATGAACTGGAGAAAGAAGACCCGTCTTCCAAGTTTTTTTCTGGGATCTTTTTCCATCAGTTCAGCTCCCCTGATAGGTAGATGGTCTGGTTAAAAATATCCGATGAAAGACCGAGGCGGGTCCGGGCTATTCTGGTGATTCTGGCGTCTGACTTTAGGCGGTCCCGTTCCAGACTCAGGGCCTTTCTATAGGATATCTTTTTCTGGATTTCTGATTGGGCTTTTGAAATTCGCAGCATGACCTGGGTGGATTCTGTTCTGACCCAGGCATGGACCATGAGTTGGCAGACCAGTACAAGGATAAGGGCAAGCCACCTTAGTCCTTTTCTGCGCGGGTTTGGAATGTCATGGGTGCGTTTCATAATACGTCGTGTCCTTAAACCTAAATACGTTCTGCCACCCGTAATTTGGCGCTTCTGGCCATGGGGTTGACAGCTGTTTCTTCAGGTGTTGCAATCACGGGTTTTCTGGTAATGACTTTCATGAGTTGTACAAAACCGCACAAACACCGTGGGAGCTCTTTTGGGCAGGTGCAGCCGTTCTGAAATTTGCGCAGGCGCTGTTTGACAATTCGGTCTTCCAGAGAATGAAACGAGATGATGGAGATCCGTCCGCCTTTATTCAACATATCAGGCACGGCCTCCATAAA
>PIVQ01001183.1 GCA_003354055.1 Desulfobacteraceae bacterium
CTGGCCAAAGAACTATACGATATCCCCTCCAGATGCATGGCAGGACTGACAGATGCCAAAACCCCGGACTGCCAGGCCGGATACGAAACCATGCAGACCTTTCTCATGCTGGCCATGGCCGGGGTCAATATGGTCAATGAATGCTATGGGGTTCTGGATGCCATCATGACGGTTTCCTATGAAAAATTCATCATTGACGATGAGATCATGTCCAGGGCTGCCTGCGTTATGAAGGGCATAACACCTCTGGAACCCGGATTTTCCAGCGACATCATCAAAGAGATCGGCCACGGTGGCTCCTATCTCATGCATCCCACCACCATGAAGCACTGCCGGGGATTCTGGACACCTGCTGTCTCCGTCATGGACAGCTATGAAACCTGGGAGAAAGACGGCAGCATGGAGGTGGCCAGGGCTGCCAATGCAAAGTTCAAAGAGATCCTTGCGGCCTGCCCGGATCAGATTATTGATCCTGCCATTGACAAGGCCCTTGTGGAATATCTCCAGGCTGCCGGAGAGCCCGATTGGGCGAGGGCGTCTTAAGATATAGAGGACATAGTGTATTTTAAAAAATACACCGTGTGTCCAGATTCAGGCTAACTAGGAATCGTTACAAAATAACTTGATCTAAATTGTTTCCAAAACCCCTTAAAAGACTGGGTATTTTGAAAACAAAAGATCAAGTAATTTTGGAGCCGCTCCTTAGGTAAAAGCAAAGGCATTTGCTGCATCAGCGGCAGGTGCCCTTAAACTAAAACAACAATGAGGAGGTTCGTTGTGAAACGAAACTTGCATGCAGGTTTCCTGCAGAGCGGGGGATTAAGCCTCAACATGTTTACCCAGGATGAACTCTACGAGATCCATCTGGCCACTCTGGATGTGCTCCAGCACACCGGCGTCTATTTTGAAGACGAAGAGGCCAGGCAGATTTTGGGAGACAGCGGTGCTGATATCAATCCGGATACGCATGTGGTGAAATTCCCACCCTATATGGTCGAAGATGCCATTCGTTCGGCCCCGGCAACGGTGAATCTTGCTGGAAGGGATCCCAGCCGGGATTACCTTCTGGGAAACAACCGGGTCGGCTTTACCAACTTTGGTGAAGGCATATCCATCGTGGATATCGAAACCGGGCTCTTAAGGGAAACCGTAAAAAGGGATGTGGAAGAGAGTGCCGTCCTGGTGGATTACCTGGATGGAATTGATGTGTATGAACGGGCAGTGGGCGCCCATGATGTAAACCAGGATGCCCAGCCCCTGCACAATGCAGAGGCGTTTTTGTCCAATACCACCAAGCATTGTTTCCACGGCGCCGGTAACGGTAAATTGATGAAGGCCGCCATTGACATGGCAGTCGCCATCCAGGGGGGCCAGGACAAATTCAGGGAACGGCCCATCATATCCTTTAACACCTGTCCCATCAGCCCCCTGAAACTGGTCCGGGACTGCACCGAGATCATCATTGAAGGTGCCAGGCAGGGCGTCCTGGTCAACGTGTTGACTCAGGCCCTGGCCGGCGGCTCTGCTCCGGTTACCCCTGCGGGCACCCTGGTGGTCCACAATGCCGAAGTCCTCTCGGGCATCGTGCTTGGCCAATGTGTTAAAAAAGGAACTCCCATGATGTTCGGCAGCTCCACCTGCCCATTAGACCTGCGAATGGCAACAGCAACAGTAGGGTCACCTGAATGCGGCATGATCAATGCCGGGGTGGCCGCACTTTCT
>PIVQ01001184.1 GCA_003354055.1 Desulfobacteraceae bacterium
ACCAGCGGTGATATAAACTTGGTAAAGGTCCGTGATTTGACTTTGAGCTTGGGTATAAAATTATCAAACATGCGTAATCCCCTGAAATTATAATTAATAATTTCAGGGCGCGCGACATATCCTTAAACCGTTGTCAACAAAAAAATAACACAAGATTTTCTGTGCAAAAACCTAACCGGACACCACTGAAAATTTACTGATTATAACGGATTTGGGGGACTGAGTTGGGGAACGATAAAATAGTCTGAAAAAATCTTTTCCCTGCGTTATGGTTGAAACTCTAATCTCAACTATAACAAAAGGAAAATGATGAATACAGCCTCTAATACCGTTCCCCGATTGAATCGGACTATTTGTATGCACGTTTGTCAAGCACAATATTACCTCATTATCCAACATTCCATCCAATTCCGAATGGTCATAGACATGGCAATCGAGAAACATCCCGAGCTTTTTCCGGCTGAAATCAGTTCTGGATATAAAATGAAAGAGATCAGATTTTCAAAAAAACTGACTCTGAAAATCCGAAGAATAATCATAGTCGGTGTCAGCTATACAATAAGGCCGTCTTTTGCCATGCCATATATGACTGGCTTTGTAAAAGATATTGAAAAGCCGTTGTTTTTACGTAAGTTTGCAGTTCCATTTTGGGCTCTGAGTTACTGCTTTGGGAAAAATCCGATGTTTTGGTATCGCCTTGAGGCATCCATCGGCCGACACAGCCTCTTAGGAACCACCATTAAATCACCAGAAATATTACCCCAGCACCTTTCTGCTGATGAAAAGCACACCCGTCTTCTGGGAGAAAAGGCCTATATTGCCACGACCGTCGGGAATGGCTGTGTTTTAGGAGCCTGTGTTTCTGAAAATGCCTCTGAAGAGAAACTTCAAAAGGCATACAGTATTTTCAAAGAGGAAGCAGCATACGTTAATTCGGAATACCAGCCAGACACAGTCAATACTGATGGATGGATGGCAACGCAGAATGCCTGGAAAAAATTGTTCCCCAAGATAGCTGTGTTATCCTGTTTCTTACACATTTTTATTGGCATACGTGACCGCTCACGTAAAAAATACAAAGTCCATTTCCTGGATGTGGCTACCAGATTATGGGATTGCTTCCAGGCAGAGTCCAAAGGGGCATTTTCACAGAGAGTGCGGAGACTTTCCGAACGGTGCCAAAATACGAAAAATAAAATTCCGGACGTTATTTCAGGAAAAATCAAAAAACTCAGAGATAATCTCCCACAGTTTTCCCAAGCCTATGATTTTCCTGGTGCACATCGAACAAGTAACATGGTCGACAGGCTAATGCAACGGATGGACCGTCATTTATTCAGCACCCAGTATTTTCATGGCACCTTGAAATCTGCCAATCTTAGCATACGTGCCTGGGCACTTATCCAGAACTTTGCCCCACTTAATCCATGGACGGTGAAGCAAAAAGGTCATGTGAACTCTTTTCAAAGAGTTAATGGATTTCAATACCATGAGAATTGGCTTCAAAACCTCTTGATTTCAGCTTCATTGGGAGGTATACGAGCGGGTCCCCCAAATCCGTTATAATCAGGATTTTTGTTTTTGGGGGGTTGCCGGCTAATGGCCGGCCGGTCCCTTCTGGCTGCACTTCGTTACGGTCCCTGGAAACAGCACCAGGGACTACCCGTCAGGCACCTAACCCTTACGCAGTCCCGACGTATGTGTTGCGAACTTTGGTTCGCT
>PIVQ01000377.1 GCA_003354055.1 Desulfobacteraceae bacterium
GAAGGTCTGAGGGATGCCAGACAGCGGGGAAACCCTGAAGCCCGGGCACCCGTATCTGTGACAGGCGCTCCAGATCCATGACCGATATCACACCGTCCATGGCAGCGATCGTTGTCCTAACCTGTTTCAATCCCTGCCTGAGTGCGGGATCCGAGATCTTCATTTTATGGGAAAATGCCAGGAGAATATAGTCATCCCTGCCAAATGATTTTACAAAAGCTTCGTGGGACCGAGCTGATTCGGAAGTTTGGCGGTCAAAGGCCACACCGGAATTGTCCGGCCGGACCCGGGATGCAAATCCTGCCATGACCAGGGTGGCCATAATCAGGGTTATAATAAGAGCCTTTCCCGGTTTGGCCAGGGCTTTGGCCAAACCGGGAAAGGAAATAAGTATAGAACGCACTTTGAATTATTCAGCAGGCGGGGCCGCTTGCGTTTTTGACCCCATATCTGCCTCACTCACCCAACCGCCGCCAAGGGCTTTGTATAATTTCACATAGGCTTTGAAAAAGAGCTGGTTGGTCTCTGAATATTCCAGTTCGGCTGAGAACAGGGTCCGTTCGGAATCCAATACCTCAAGATAGGAACTGACTCCTTTATCATACCGTTCAAAGGAGAGATGGGCGGCATTTTTCGCAGCAGCGACTTTCCGCCGGTTCGCCTCCTTTTCCCGGTTGTAGGTATCCACCTCCACAAGGGCGTCTTCCACCTCTCCAAAGGCGGACAATACCGCATTTTCGTAATCGAACAATGCCTGACGGGTCTGTTCCTCTGCGATCTCCACCTGGCGTTTGCTTTTGCCATAGTCGAACAAGGGGCCTAAAAGACCTACCCCGATATTCCAGATCCCGCCATTGTTTGTGATATTGGCCAACTCACTGGAGGCCAACCCTAAACTTGCCGTCAGGCTGATGGCAGGAAACCTTTGGGCAACGGCCACACCGATCTGCTCATTGCTGGCGTGGAGCAGGGCCAGAGACTGCTGAATCTCGGGACGCCGCTCCAGAAGGGTCGAGGGCATGGCAGAGGGGATAAACGGCGGCTGTGACTGGGCATCCAGAGTTTCCCCGGTCTGAACCACCTGGGGCAACTGGCCCAACAGCAGGTTAAGCACATGCTCGGTCTTGGCAATCAACCGCTGGTACTGAGGAATGGCACCAGCTGCGATCTCTTTTTGAATCTGGGCCTGGTTCAGATCGATTTCAGGAATTATCCCCTTGTCAAACCGCTGCTGGATGATGTTCAGACTCTCCATCCGGGATTGCAGAGTTTCTTTTGACATCCCCAGCCGATGGCGGTAATCCAGCAGCTGGTAATAGGCAGAAGCCACATCGGCAATCAAACTGATCTGTACAGTTCGAACCCCGAATTCCGATGCCAAAATCTCTGCCTGGGCTGCAGCGGTAGAGCGTTTGAACTTTCCCCAAAAGTCCAGTTCCCATGAGAGCATGGGGGAAATGTAAACATTGGTACTTTCGGTTCTGGACCTGGCGCCTGAATAGTTCCAGGCCGATCCGCCGGCACCAATATCGACGGAGGGAAACTGGTCTGCTCTGGTAAACCCGTAAGAGGCCCTTGCCTCTTCAATACGGCTCATCGCGATTTTAAGTTCCCTGTTGTTGTTCAGGGCAACGGAGACCAGTTCATGGAGAACAGGGTCTTCAAACAACTCCCACCATTTCAGATCTTCCACTGCGCTGGTATCCTCGGTTGTAAACCTGAAGACATCAGGGGTTTTTACTTCAGGCGGGACAAAATCAGGTCCCACGGCCTTGCATCCCTGGAAAAGCAGCAGAATGCCAAGGAGGGCTGCAATAATTGAACTTTTCTTTATCATATCTTCACCTTCCTTTGTTCCTGATCACGTTTTTTCTCATACCGGCCAAGCTTGCCGACAAGCACAAAGAGCATGGGATAGAAAAAGACTCCCAGCACTGTGGCCAGCGTCATTCCCCCCAGCAGCGCCATGCCCATGACCTTCCGTGCCTCGGCCCCGGCACCCGTGGCGATAACCAGGGGCAGAATACCTAGAATAAAGGAAAAGGCGGTCATCAGAATGGGCCGGAATCTCATCTTGGCGGATTCAATTGCCGCATCATATAGGCTGAGCCCCTCTTTGAACTTGATGTTGGCGAACTCAACAATGAGGATGGCATTTTTAGCAGCCATACCAATGAGCATTACCAGTGAAATCTGGGCAAAGGTATTGTTCTCATAGCTTAAATCATAAAACCTTGCCAGGTAGACCAGGCCCATGGCACCGAACATGGCAAAGGGTGTCCCTAAAAGAATACTGAAGGGCAAAGACCAGCTTTCATACTGAGCGGCCAGGATGAGGAAGACAAAAAGCATGGAAAAGACAAACACAATGGCACCGGATCCGGATGCTTTTTTCTCCTGATAGGACATATTATTCCAGGAATAGGTCATGTCCTCGGGCAAGACCTGGGCTGCCACCTCTTCCAGGGCAGCCATGGCCTGGGCAGAGGTGTAGCCTTCGGCTGCACCGCCGGAGACTTCGGCTGATCTAAACAGGTTGAACCGGTTGGTATAATCCGGCCCAAACACCTCTTTAACCTTGACAAAGGCTGACAGGGGCACACTCTTGCCTTCCCTGTTTTTAAGGAAAAACAGGTTAATCTGCCGGGCATTGCGCCGATATTCCGGCTCCGCCTGGATATAGGCCCTATACAACCGGCCGAACCGGTTGAAATCGTTGACATAGGCCCCGCCTAAAAAGGCACCGATAGTGGTGTACATATCTTCCAGGGAAATACCCGCTTTCAGTGCCTTGTCACGGTTTACTTCTATAAGTCTCTGGGCTACGGTCGGCCTGAAGGTGGAAAATGCGGAACCGATTTCAGGCCGTTTCTGGGCCTCCCTGATAAAATTGGCAGCCTGGTGCCCCAGATAATCCGGGGTATTGCCCGCCCGGTCCTGGAGCATAATGGTAAATCCGGAACCGGAACCCAGCCCAGGGATGGCAGGTGGGCCAAAGGCAAATACCTGTGCCTCGTTGACCTCAGCGAAAAAATCCCGGTTCAGGGCATTAACGACCTCCGTGGCTGTTCTCTGCCGGTCCCCCCACTCTTTAAGTGAGATAAATAAAAAACCGGAATTGGTGCCCATGGAACCGGACAGCATGCTGTACCCGGTGGCCGAGGTGATAAAAGCCACTTCCTCATGGCGTTCGATTATGGATTCCACCTTTTTGGCCACGGCATCTGTCCGCTGAAGAGAGGCTGCGTCAGGCAGCTGAATATTTACAAACAGATACCCCATGTCCTCCGCCGGCACGAATCCGCCGGGCAGAAGCTTTCCCACAATTCCGGTACCGCAGGTGATGGCAACGATGAAAATAAGCCCAAGTACAATTTTCCGGGCCACCATCTTGGTGACCCCCATATAGACGTTGGTGGACAGGTCAAACACTTTATTGAATGCGGAAAAAAACCACCCCAACGGCCCCCTGTATGGTTTGGGCGCCTTGAGAATCAGGCCGCACAGCGCAGGGCTCAAGGTCAGGGCGTTGATGGAAGAAAAGCAGACCGACACCACAATGGTCAGGGCAAACTGCTGATAGAGGCGGCCTGTGATTCCTCCCATGACGGCAACGGGTAAGAATACAGCCACCAGCACCAGAGTCGTTGCAATAACAGGTGCGGTCACCTCTTTCATGGCGGCGATGGTGGCCTCTTTGGATTCCATGCCCTTGGCAATATTAACCTGGACCGCCTCCACCACCACGATGGCATCATCCACCACAATACCTATGGCCAGGACAAGTCCCAGCAAAGAGAGGGTGTTCACTGTGAAACCCATCAGAGGGAAGGCAATAAAGGCCCCCAGCAGGGAAACCGGAATGGCTATGGTGGGGATCAGAGTGGCCCGCCAGTCCTGAATAAAGATAAAAACCACCAGAACCACCAGTCCCAGGGCAATGAACAGGGTTTCAATAATTTCCTCAATCCCCTTGGTAATGGGCAGGGTGGCATCCATGGACACATCGTATCGGATACCTTTGGGAAATGATTTGGACAACTCCGCCATGGAGGCCTTTATATCCTCGGCCAGCTGTACCGCATTGGACCCGGGTGCCTGGTACAGGGAAATGATGGCGCACTCTTTTTTGTTGAGGCGGCTGAACATATTGTAGGATTCAACGCCCAGCTCAACCCGTGCAATATCTTTTATTTTCACCTGGGCACCGATTTCCGTGGTCCGGATTACGATTTCGCCGAACTCTTTTTCAGACTGGAGACGGTCCGGCAGCCGCACCGTGTAGGTAAACTCCGTCCCTGGCGGGGCCGGTTCCGCCCCGAATTTGCCGCCGGGTACAATTATGTTCTGCTCCCGGATGGCTGAAATGATTTCAGGTACGGTCATACTCAGCTGGGCCAGACGGTCCGGCTTGATCCAGATCCGCATGGAATAGTCGGAGGCCCCGAGCACATCCACCCGGCCGATACCTTTGGTCCGGGCCAGGGCATCCTTGAGATTTATCAGGGCGTAGTTGTTTAAAAAGATCTGGTCATAATTCCCCGTGGGATCGGTAAGGGACACCAGCATGAGAATACTGGACAATGACTTTACCGTGCTCACGCCCATACGCTTGACCTCTTCGGGCAGCATGGCCGTTGCGGCTGCGACCCGGTTCTGGGTAAAGACAGTGTTCATATCCGGGTCCGTACCGATCTCAAAGGAGACGCTGAGACTCATGGTACCGTCATTGGCATTGGTAGATTTCATATAGATCATGTTGTCCACCCCGTTGATCTGCTGTTCCAGGGGGGTGGCCACGGACTGCTCTACATTAATTGCATTGGCTCCTGTGTAAGAGGCGCTGACCTGGACGTTAGGCGGGGTGATATCCGGATACTGCTCCGTGGGCAGGGTTAAAAGGGACATGGTGCCCACAATAACCGTGATGATGGCGATAACCATGGCGACGATGGGCCGCCTGACAAAAAAGGCTCCCATTAGTCTTCTTCCTGTGTTATGCGTTCCACCTCGGTGACCTTAGGAGCCACTTTGGTTCCGTCGCCCACCTTCTGCAGGCCTTCGTAGATGATTTTCTCACCCGGTTTCAATCCCTCTGTCACCAGCCAGAAATTATCAATGGTGGGCCCCAGTGTCACAGGACGCTCGTGGACCATATTCTGATCATCCACAACAAAGACGCGCTTTCTTCCCTGGAGGTCGCTGACACTGCGCTGGGGAATCAAAATCCCGCCCTTCACATTGTCGACCCTGGACTTGATCTTGGCAAACTGCCCCGGCCGAATCAGATTCTTCGGGTTGGGAAATGAGACCTGGACCAGTATGGCCCCGGTGGTGGGATCGATCTTTCTGTCTAAAAAATTGGGCGTACCTTTATGGGAGTACATCTGACCATCCGCCAGGATAAGCCGGATATCTGATTCCTGGTCATCTTCTTTGATCGCCTCGATCCCAACCTCGGCCATATGCCGGGCATACCCCAGATACTGGGTCTCAGTCAGGAAAAATTCAACTAACACCGAGTCTGTATTGGAGACCATATTCAGAATTACGGGGTTCGGATCACGTCCAACAAAATCCCCGACTTTTGCCTCGGTTTTACCGATGATGCCGCTGATGGGGGAATATATCCGGGTATATCCCATCTGGATTTCAGCTGCTCTGACATTGGCCTGGGCAGCCTCCATAGAAGCCTGGGCAGCGTCATAAGACGCCACAGCCCCGTCCAGATCACTCTGGGAAATGGCCTTTTGCTCTGCCAGGGGACGATACCTATCCAGGTCCCGTTTGGCCTTTACCAGCATGGTATTGGCCTCGGCCAGCAGCCCCTTCTTAGAGGCCACTTCAGCCTCAAATTGCTGGCTTTCAATGATATAGAGCAGGTCTCCGGCCTTAACTTTGGAGCCTTCTTTAAAATGGATACCCTTTAAAAAGCCTTCCACACGGGCCCGGATGGCAATATCTTTGGCCCCGTAAGTTTGGCCCACAAAGGTTAAATATATGGGCACATCTTCGGCCCGGGTTTCATAAACCGACACTTCTGGCGGCGGCGGGGCCTGCGGTGCTTTTTTTTCTGCCTTGTCACAGGCTGAAACCAATATAAAAAGGAATACTACAAGGGAAAAAACAGTGATTTTATGTCTCATTTTCATCTCTTTTCACGTAGGCGTCAATGGTCTGGAACTATTGTTATTATGGATGTCGATTAGCTCAGCATATACCATTGACGATGGATTTAAAACCATTTTTTATAGAGGGATTAGGGGAGGAAGGATACTGAGAAAAAAAGAATTCAGCCGGCAGGTCTCATCCGTTTGTCCCACACGGAACCAGACCTGCCGGTTTCACTCATTTTATTTATTTTTAAGGATGTTCTTCAAAAGCAGAATCCAGCCGTCCGTCATGGCAGGTTCCGCAGTCCATCTTGCCCTTGGCAAAATCGGCCTCTTTATCCTTGTCATGGCATTCGATACAGGTTGCCTGGTTGGCGCTTGGCTTTGAGCTGATGTCTTTTCCGGCAAGCTTATCATTTATAATTTCAGCAGCCTTTTGGGCCACAACCGCAGTCACCCTTGCGCATCGTTCGGACCGTTCCTTACTGTGCATGTCGTTGTCTGTCTCATAGCACCACTGGCTCACGGATACATGGCATAGCACAGACTCCGGCACTGTCGGTGGCGGGGTAAAATCCAATTTCTTGATTTTGGGTTCAAATACAGGAATTTTTTCTGTTTCATACCACCTGAACAGGGAATCGATCATCTCCGTGCTTTCATCCCTGCCGTAAAAAAGACCGAAGGCTGCCGCAGCTGCGTTCAGAGATCCGCAAAGGGTTCCCCAGTTGCCAACGCCGCTGGCGCCATAACTCATCATTTGAATGGGAAACGTATCATATGGCGCACCGTATTTGAGGGCCATCTGCCCGACAATACCTTTAAAGACACCGTATCCGCAGCCCTGACCTGAGTTGTAGAACCCACTGTACCC
>PIVQ01000378.1 GCA_003354055.1 Desulfobacteraceae bacterium
CGCACCAAACTCAATGGCCGGGTCAGCAGGGGAGATCGGGCCGACCTTTTTATCCGTCCCGAGGCCATGATCATTCAGCCGGACCCCTCTCTTTCAGGGCTCAACCGGTTCGAGGTGGCTGTTAAAACCATTCTGTTCGACGGTGCCGCAAGCCGTCTGCTTGTAACCCCCACGGACGGGGATACAGAACTTCTGGTCTCGCTTCCCCAGAATCGGCAATTTGATCATATCCGTCCCGACGACAAGCTGGAAATCGGATGGGACCCAACTTCAGGAATATGCTTTCAATCCGATGAAACCCAATAAATCAAATAAAATATCCCTGGCCCTGGTCTGTTTTTTGGCACCGGTTGTCCTTTGGCTGGTTCTCCTTATTGTTCTTCCCCATATCGATCTTTTGCTCATGTCCTTCAGGGTGGAAAACGAATACGGAGAGTCGGCATGGAGTCTGGCTAATTATCTGTTGTTCTTTCAGGAGCCCATTTACTGGAACACTCTTTTACGGACCGCCATGTATGCCGTTCTGGTCACCTTTCTGACACTGGTGATTGCCCTGCCTGTGTCCTTTTATATTACTAAGGTGGTCACGCCCAGATTCCGGGGATTTCTCATGCTTTTTTTATTGCTTCCCTTCTGGGTCAGCGAGCTTGTAAGGGTCTACGGCTGGATGATCCTGCTGCGCGAAAGCGGCATCATAAATCATTTCTTGCTGAAATTCGGACTTCTGAACCAGCCCATTGAAATGCTCTACAATGACGTGACCATGGTCATGGGACTGGTTTACACCTCCATGCTTTTCATGGCGGTGCCCATTATTTCGGTAATGGAAAGCCTTGACGACAGCCTGATCGAGGCAGCCTGCGACCTGGGTGCCGGCCAGGTGAGTATCTGGTACAGGATCATCATCCCCCATGCCGTGCCAGGTATTGTGTCAGGTTCCATCGTGGTGTTCATGCTGACACTGGGCAACTATCTGACGCCGAACCTCATGGGCGGGAAGAACTCGCTGTGGTTCACCGAACAGATCTACAACCAGTTCATCGCAAGTTTTAATTGGAATCAGGGGGCGGCCTTCGGGTTCCTGCTTCTGGTTCTCTCTTCCACGGCGATCTGGGCGGGTCTTAAACTTACCGGACAAAAACTTAGCAAGGTGGTCAAATGATTCGTACACTGCCTAATTCAAAAACCTATTCCTGGGGATTCAAGCTTTATATCGCAGCCTTTTTCACCTTTTTGTTTCTCCCGCTTTTTGTGACCTGCGTGCTGGCCTTTAATGATTCCCAGTTTCCGGCCCTGCCGTGGAACGGATTTACCCTGGACTGGTTTTTCGGTAATCTGTCTCAGCGGGTGGGCATCTTTCATGATGAAATGAACCTGCAGAGCATATGGGTCAGTGCCAAGGTGGCCTTTTTCGTTTCCATTTTTTCCACCATTGTCGGCACATGTGCGGCCTTTTTGTTCGAACAGGAAGAATTCAGGTTCAAGCCGTTGCTCTATTTTCTAATGCTGTCTCCCCTGGTGATCCCCGGTGTGATCCTGGGCATTTCCATACTTCTCTTCTCCAATACCCTGGGACTGTTTTTTGAAAATAGTGTGGGACTGGATGTTCCCTTGTTCCGCCCCGGATTCTGGCTGGTGGTCCTGGGACAGTTTTCCTTTATCACCACCCTGGTGACCCTGGTGGTCTCAGCCCGGCTAAAAAAGTTTGACAGGACTCTGGAGGAGGCGGCCCTGAATCTTGGCGCCACTCGATTGGAAGTGATTCGGTACATCACCCTGAAATTCCTGCGGCCTGCCATCATCAGCGCCGGGGCCGTGGCCTTTTTAATGTCGTTTGAGAATTTTAACACCACCCTGTTCCTGGTCGGATCGGAAGCCACTCTTCCCATCAATCTCTATCTCCAGGTGAGGGACGGCAGCACACCGGTTATCAACGCCATCTCGTTTCTACTGATTGTGGGCACATCTGTGGCTGCGTTTGCCAATCTTTACTTCAGCCGGAAAGAGCGCTGATGCGCTGGGCTGCTGATCCACTGGTCTGTTGATCCGCTGGTCTGTTGATCCGCTGAAAAGGGAAATGTAAGAGAATGAGCACGATTTTGGATGTGGCTAAAATTGCAGGGGTGTCTACGGCAACGGTCTCCAGGGTAATCAATTCCCCGGACCAGGTGAAAGAGGAAACCCGGGAGCGGGTCGAACGGGCCATGAAAATCTGCCGGTATCAGTACAATGCCCTGGCCCGTGGCTTTGTAACCAAACGCTCCAATACCATCGGCCTCATCATTCCCACCATCAGTAATCCGGTATTTGCAGAGTCCACCCGTGGGGTTCAAGATGTTGCCGGAGCCGGTGATTTTCATGTGATTTTAGGCAACTCCTATTATGACAGTGAAAAAGAGGCCAAACTCATTGAGGTGCTGCGCGAACGGCAGGTGGAAGGGCTGATCATAACAACCACCAATATGCAGGGAGATATCCTGAAACGGCTCCAGGATGACGGATTCCCGTTCGTCTTGCTGTACAGCACGGTACGCAAGGGCCCCATGTCCGCCGTTGGCGTGGATAATTTTCTGGGCGGATACCGCGCCACCGAACATCTTATCCAGCTGGGCCATACCCGGATCGCTATGCTGGCCGGTAATTTCAGCATATCCGACCGGAGTTTTCACCGGTGGCACGGGTATAAAAAATGTCTGAAAGATCATGACATTCCTTATGATTCAAAGATGCTACGGCAAACCGGTTTCGGCCTTGATAACGTCAAGGTCTGCGTCCAGCAGCTCCTATCAGCCGACATTCCCCCTACCGCCGTGTTCTGCTCCAACGATCTTGTGGCCTTAAGTGCCATGGAAGGGGCCAGAGAAATGGGGTTGAGCATTCCTGCGGACCTGTCCGTGGTGGGGTTTGACGATATGCCCCTGTCCTCCTATGTCTATCCCCGCCTGACTACCATTTACCAGCCTGCCTATGACATGGGCCGGCGTGCAACGGAAATCCTGATGGCACAGACCCGGGAAAAGAAAGGGAAACCGGTTCAGGAGATGATGGATGTCCGCCTTGTTGTCCGGGATTCTACAGGACCGCTGGGCGGTTAAAAGATTCTTTGTTCAGGTTCCCCAAAGTAAACCATCCGGAAAATTCTACCGGTCATCAAGCAAAAACGCCTGGGTTTACCGGTGATGCGGATTTAGAACAATGGCCTCTGTCATTGAAAAAGGTCCTTAACAGGTATAAACGGGCTGAATTTGTTGTTCCGGGCCACGGGAAAACGGGCGATATCAGATTGCTCCACCATACTGTTGGTTTATTCGCTAAACCCTAAGGATCGGCTCCAAAATTACTTGATCTTTTGTTTTCAAAACACCCAGTCTTTTAAGGGTTTTTGGAAACAAGTTTCTGCCCTTCAGGGTATTTAGATCAAGTTATTTTGTAACGATTCCTAATGTTTCAAAAGCTCTGAAGATTAATGCCGGGTAGTCCTTTTTCGGGGAGCGTAAAGAGAACCTGTTCTGTTCCAAGGGCAAGGACGTTATCTTAATAAAAATGGAGACTAATTGCTTCTTGAAGGGTAGAATGTGCTAATCTAAAAAGAAAGATGATATAAAAAAATCTCAGCATTTTAAACCATGGATGGCATCGGAAAGGAGGCCGCCTTGAAAAAGGGACCCTGGATAGCCTGTATTACAATTGCAGTTTTATCAATTACAATTTCTGCCACGGCTGCTGAAAAAATCAAAATGGGGTATTTCAATCTGATTCCCCATATGTTCTACGATGCAACATCTCAGAAATTACAGGGCGCTTCAATTGACTATTTTACCGCTGCTGCTTCCACTATGGGATATGAAGTTGAATGGTTGGGCCCTCTGCCTTTTCCCCGTCTGATCCGCTATCTGAAAGACGGAATCGTTGACGGCAGCCTTATGATGAATAAAAACCCTGAGAGAGAAGCGTTTTTGCTGTATCCTGAACTCCCCTACCATTGGGTTCAACGTATTCTTGTCGTAAAAATAGAAAATAAACTCGATAAAATCACTTCTATAAACGATGTACTGGGGTACAAAATCGGATTCATGAAAGATGCCCATCTCTCTCCATTTATAAAAGACAATATGGAAAAAATCACTCTGGAGCTTATCGGGGGGCAGGATTGGGTTCAACAGAATCTATTAAAATTAAAGCTCGGCAGGCTTGATGCGGTGTATGATCTGAATGCCGAAACCATGCGCTATCGTGCAAAACAATTAAACATGGATGATACGATTAAAATATTGAAGATACCGGAATCCTCCGGAGGTGTGAATATTGTTTTTTCCAAAGCGTCCCCAAAAGGCCGGGTATTGTTAGAACGATATCAGGAGGGGCGTCAAACTTTGAAATGGGTTTATGAAGATTTCCTAATACCATATATGGAATAGCCCACCTGTTTTTTATCGCGGTTTCCCTTTAAAAGAACTGAAATCGAAGTTGTACTGTTTTTTTTCAAAAAGCATTCGAAAATCGGTAGAGCTGTTTCTTTCCATGATTCGGAACGGATTCACAAGATCAGAGCGGGCATCAAGCCATCTCTTCTGGGCGTTTAAGATGGGTTTGTCCAATAGCTAATAGGAAACCTCCACAAAAATTTAGTGAAAGAATAGTGCTTTAGGATAAAACCTGCTATTTTTATGATATGGAAATTAATTGGTTTTAGGGGAACAGGAAGTCGCTGATGTAAATTCTCCTGGGAAAGCAACGTACGGCTGGTGCCCCCGAATATTGAATCAGGGAGTAACTATGTACTTCTTTAAAAGAGCTGTTTTTACAATACTATTTTTCTTGCCTTTTCTCCAGCCATTCCTGAATCCAAAGAATATGCAGCCCTCCTTGATGAAGGTATAGCCCAAATGCGTAAAACCGGAGAACTCGTAAAAATCCTTGCAAAATACGGCCAAAAAGACTGGCAATAAAAAAGATCACGGCATAGCACCGCACAATCGGAGGCCACATGGTACACCAAAAACAGCCCGGGAAAATAAATGTCAGAGATAGGGTTGCCTGTTTCAGTCCATTGGCAGGTGCCTTGACCCTTGAATCCGTGCTATCCGAAGAAGATGTATTCAAATATATTGAAAGGGTGAAGGGCGGTTTTGACCAGAAACTGTATCAGCAGGTGATCGGCGCTGCAAATCCCTACAAGGAAGGGGATGAAACCCTGGGTGTAGCAGCGGCCGATGATCTGTCCAGGGCCAATGCACGGGTGCTTCTTTCCAACACGAAGATTCGGAAAATACACGAGTACCCCTTGTTTGAGGACCGGCTTCAGAAATTGATCTGGGAAACCACGGATTCAGCCTGGTATGAACGGATCAAAGACATGACAATGGGGGAGTTGAAAGCTTTCCTTCTGAATCGCGCGGAAGCGGATGTCAAAGACGTCATGCAGGGCTTTGACAGTGATGTGATCGCCTGCGTTGTAAAGCTGATGAGCAATGCGGAGCTGACCGTGGTCGGTCAAAAGGTTTTCAATCCCCTCCCGGGAAGTCGGATCGGGGCAAAAGGATATCTTGGTGCGCGGGTTCAGCCCAATTCCCCCACTGACAATCCCGAAGACATTATGTGGCAGGTCTTTGACGGATGGAGCTATGCAACGGGTGATGTGGTGCTCGGTACAAACCCGGTTTCAGATTCAATAGAAAATATTGCGGGCATCCAAAATGTTTTAAAGGACGTTGTCGTTACTTTCGGTCTTGAGGAGGTCATACCCTGGTGTGTGCTTGCCCATGTGGACAAACAGCATGAAGTGGATGAAAAATATCCCGGATCAACCGCACTCTGGTTCCAGAGCCTTGCCGGGTGTGATTATGCGAACCAGACATTTGATATATCCATCGAAAAGATGACAGCCTATGCAAAAATGAGAAAAGGCCGGTTCGGACTCTACTTTGAAACCGGGCAGGGTGCTGATTTTACCAACGGGGCCGGAAACGGATTCGATATGGTCGTTCATGAATCCAGAAAATACGGATTTGCCCGTGCGCTTTCAAAAGAGACGGCAAAAATTTCATCCGGAGGCAGGGTCTGGTCAATTACCAATGATGTAGCCGGATTCATCGGCCCCGAGGTTTTTAAAAACCGTGAACAATTGGTACGCTGCTGCCTCGAGGATATCGTCATGGGCAAACTCCACGGCCTTACCATCGGCCTGGATGTTTGCTCAACGCTTCACATGCCCGTGAATCTTGATGACCTGGACTGGGCCATGGATCGGATCATGCCCGCCAATCCGGCCTATCTTATGGCCCTCCCAACGAAAAACGACCCAATGTTGAGTTATCTCACCACCGCTTTCCAGGATCATGTCCGCCTGAGAGACAAGTTCGGCTACAAGGTGAACGACCCGATGTGGGCATTTTTCAAAAAGATCGGAATAATCGATGAAAAGGGCAGCTTTACCGAACGTGCGGGAGATCCCATTTGGGTTTATTACAAGTACCGGCTGGCAAAAGGAGACAAACGTTCAAAAAACGAAATTTACGCTGACGGAGAGGAAGCCTTAATGCGTGTCCGGGGCAGGGGGGTTCCCATCGCCAGAGGGTATGGCAAAGAACCCTGGGAGATGGACAAGGATCTGAAGGCAAAGATATGGGATCTCTATAATGATGCAAAAATATCCCTCTGGGCTGAATTCACCCCGGAATTTATCAATACCATACCCGATGCCCTGCAGGTTGCAACAAGGTCAAAGGGCCGTGAGGACTATATTGCACATCCGTCGACAGGAGAAAAATTGAGTGCCGCAGCCGTTGCGTCCCTGGAAGAACTGAAGGAATCCTGGGGAAAAACGGTCCCGGATGTTCAAATCGTTATTTCCGATGGCCTGAATACAAAGGCCATCATGGATGAAGGTCATCTTGCGCCCTACATCGATACGGTCAGCAAAGAACTCGTTAGATTCGGTTATTCCGTCGCAAGCAGCCTTCTTTTGGTCAGATC
>PIVQ01001185.1 GCA_003354055.1 Desulfobacteraceae bacterium
CTTGCCATATTCGGCACTTAATACTAAAAAATAGAGAAACTCATCTGATAAGAATCCAAATTGGGATCAAGTACATGAATAAAAATGATTTTTTTCGACACGCTACTTTAAAGATCTGCGGTGATATAGAGATTGAGAAAGCTCTCAATCAGTTAATAAAATTTTTAAATAATGAAATGCCGGTTAAGAAAGCATATCTGGAGTATTATGACCCGCAATACCAGTCGATGCGTTTCCTTGCATATGCTGACGAATTTGAATGCAGAAAGCTTGACCTTATTGCACCTTTATCCGAAAGTGCCAGGTCGCTGCTTGAAAAGCCACTTGATGGAGAGGATGTTTTTTTATTGGACAAAACTTTTCCAGTGACAAAGGACATGACAGCATTTTTGGGGCAAGATCCAACACACACAATTGTGGTGGTGCTAAAACCCAATGAGGATACAAAAGGATATTTTGTCCTCACATATGAAAACCCGCAGAAACCAACAAAAAAACATATGAGTTTAATCGGTTCCTTGAAGGAGCCGTTGAATATTGCCATGTCCAATGCCTTAAAACACCGGGAAGTAGTTAAACTGAATGCACTTCTGGCTGATGATAACCGCTTCCTGCACGGTGAACTTCGGCGATTCTTTGGTGATGAGATCGTGGGTGCAAACTTTGGGTTGAAAAAAGTGATGAACCAGATTCAACACGTGGCTGCTCACGATTGCCCTGTTCTCCTGCTGGGTGAAACGGGTGTTGGCAAAGATGTGGTTGCAAATACAATACATTACTCATCATCACGCAGTTCAGGCCCATTTGTCAGTGTTAACTGCGGTGCAATTCCTGAAACAATGATTGACAGTGAACTTTTCGGACATGAAAAAGGAGCCTTTACAGGAGCTTTAACATTAAAACGAGGGCGGTTTGAAAGAGCAAATAGAGGGACGATTTTCTTGGATGAAATAGGCGAACTGCCACTCAATGCCCAGGTCAGACTGCTGCATGTATTACAGAACAGGGAAATTGAAAGAATCGGGGGAAGCAAAACGATCCCCCTTGATATCCGGATTATATCCGCAACAAACCGAAATCTTGAACAAATGGTTAAAAACAAGCAGTTCAGAGAAGATCTTTGGTTTCGTTTAAATGTATTTCCGATTGTCATTCCACCCTTGAGGGAAAGACGTTTAGATATTCCAGCTTTAATTCAGCACTTTATCCGATTAAAATCAAAAGAGTTAAAATTAAAAACGATTCCAACGCTGGGTTCGGGTGCAGCTGAAGTGCTGATGAGATATGATTGGCCGGGGAATATCAGGGAGCTTCAAAATATCATAGAAAGAGCGTTGATACTTAATCCAGAAGGGCCATTGGAATTCGACAGTTTGAGGACCGATCCAGCCGGTTGCTACGATCAGTCAGAGGAATCCGGAAAAACCGACACATTGGACGAAGTGATTTCAAAACATATTCTTCAGGTATTGAGCAGTACCGGAGGACGAATCAGCGGAAAAAAGGGTGCTGCTAAAATTTTAAATATACATCCCAGCACTTTGCGAAACCGGATGAAAAAACTTGGTATAGCCAAGTGATTTGTCTAAGCATAAGGCTAACAGATAAGATGAGAAGGCTGCTATCCCAACCGTTGTGGTATAATCGCACTCACACTTTTTTAAATGCGCAGTCATATAGCTGCAAAAAAAGGAGGGAAACCAGCCATGAAAAAGAA
>PIVQ01001186.1 GCA_003354055.1 Desulfobacteraceae bacterium
TGTTGAGCCAGACCTTACAGCCTAGATCCTCCACCGCTTTTACCTTGGTTCTGACAATTTTTTCCCAGTTTTCATTGTCTGCGGAAAAGAGGCAATAGTTTTCAGCGGCCCAGCCTTTGGTGCCATAGGTCCAGTCCGCACCGGCCAGATTCATAATTTTCCAAAGAGGTACCATTTCATCGGGCTCGGTAACCGGTTCCCTGGAGTTTTGATTCAGGAAGTAATAAGCCCCTTCCCTGTTGACATCTGCCTTCATTTCAGCAAATTCGGGCTGAGACTCCTGATACTCTTCAAGCACGTCTTCCACAACAAACTGAAAATCTTCTTCGTTGGCACCCATGGCGGAACAGGTATCGTTTTTCAGAGCCATGTCACAGGATGCGGTAATGCCTTTGGGTTTGTCTTCTTTTTTCCAACTGGCGCGGGCGTTGAATACCAGCTGCGGAATATTAATCTGCATGGGGCAGACATACATACACCGGGTACACATGGTGCACATCCATACCCAGTTGGAATTCAAAATTTCTTCATCCATACCCAGCGCAGCCATGCGAAGGAATTTCCTGGGATCCATCCCTTCCAGGCCTGTGGCAGGACACCCGGATGCGCAGGCACCGCAGGTTAGGCAGGCATTGAGGTTTCCGCCGTCCGGCAGAAGCTCCATTACCTTATCTTTGAAGACACTTTTTCTGGCGCCTCCGATTTTAATAGCTGTATCTCCCATGCTATTATTTCCCCCTATCTATTTGATTAAAATAAAAATAAAATTAAAAAGCAATCGCACATTAATTTATCTTGAGTTTAAATCTAATACCCCTATTATTTTTAAAAACAAGGTTTGTTGTCTCTCATTCTAAAGACCATGTCAATAAAAAATTTACTCCATACCCATTTGACATTTCAGCTCCCTGAGCTACTATTCTTGGGTTATGAACCACCCAAAACACTCAAATATTGACGCAACAGCCCAGGCTAAAGCACTGATTTCAAAAACGATGCACAAAGATCAGCATATCATTTATAAGGCCCTAAAATCAATCAAAAAAAACATAACTCATTCAAAAGCAGACCAGGTTCAACAGCAGAAGAAGGCAGCGGCATTGCTGAAAAGGACAAAAGCATCTGCCGCTATCAGGCAATCGAGGTATGACAACCGCCCAAAAAAGATCAGGTTTGATCCTGACCTGCCCATCACCGCAAAAAAAGATGAAATCATCCAGGCAATCCAATCCAATCCGGTGGTCATTATCTCCGGAGAAACCGGATCCGGAAAAACCACCCAGATTCCCAAATTCTGCATAGAGGCAGGCCGGGGAATTGCCGGAATGATCGGCTGCACTCAGCCCCGGCGTATTGCCGCCATGACCGTTGCCAAACGAATTGCCTTTGAACTTGATGAATCTTTAGGCCGGTCTGTGGGATACAAAATCCGGTTTGATGACAAAACCCCGTCCAAGGCTTATATAAAACTGATGACCGACGGTATTCTTCTGGCAGAAACCCAGCAGGACCGCTTTTTAAACCAATATGATACCCTTATTATTGACGAGGCCCATGAAAGAAGCCTGAACATCGATTTTACCCTGGGAATTTTAAGGCGGCTGGTCAAACAACGGCGGGATCTGAAACTCATCATCACCTCAGCCACCATTGATACTGAAAAATTTTCCAAGGCATTTGAAAATGCCCCGGTGATAGAAGTATCCGGCCGGATGTA
>PIVQ01000379.1 GCA_003354055.1 Desulfobacteraceae bacterium
TAACAAGCCACATTTAATTTCAAGATTGACAAACAGTGATTAAACCCCAAGAATAGTGTTCATTAAAAGAAAGCTGAATCGAAATTGAATAATTTAAGGATGCCGAATGAAAACAGATGTTGTTGTTGCCGGGTGGGGCCAGGTCACCCAGCCCAAAACCCTGAACACTCCCCCGAAAGATCCCATGGGCCTGATGGAACAAGCATCCCAATCCGCTGCAAACATTCTGAAAGATCCCGGCCACCTCGCTGAAGTGGACGGTATCCTGGTGGTTAAAAGCCTGAGCGCCTACTATAAAAAACCGACTGAGGATCTGGCCAATCGCCTGGGAGCCTCCCCCAAATTTCTCTTTGAATCCCGGATCGGAGGCAACTCCCCCCAGACCCTGATAAACAGGGCTGCCGGAATGATTGCCAGAAAAGAACTGAACATGGCCCTGGTGGTTGGGGCAGAGGCTTATGTGCCAAGAACAGGCACAGGCAATAAATTAGACAGTGCCTTATTGCAGGGGATCCCCGAGGATTATGCAGGTGATGATGTCTCCGGTGTCACCCCCCTTGAAGCCAGGTACGGTATTGAACACCCCATGCAGGGATTCCCCCTGTTTGAGACCGCCCTGTGGGCAACATCAGGAAAAGATATTTCCGACTATCTAACCCATGTGGCAAATTTCTGGTCGGAATTCAGCCGGGTGGCCCAGGACAATCCCTATGCCTGGTGCAGGCAGGCCAAAACTCCGGAAGAAATTCTCACCCCTTCAGACCGGAACAGACCCATTGCCTTTCCATATACCAAATTTATGAACTCCTTTGTCACTGTGGACCAGGGTGCGGCTGTTATCCTTATGTCAGAGGATTATGCCCGTTCCCACGGAGCCGCCAAAGGCAAACCTGTTTACTTCTGCGGCGGGGGCTACGCCGAAGACCGTCAGCGGTTCATGATCCAGAAAACTGACTTTACCTCAAGCCCTCCCCTGAAGTCTGCGGTGGACAAGGCCATGGACCGCTCAGGCATGACCCTGGCAGACGTTGACTGCTTTGATATTTATTCCTGCTTTCCCTGCGCCGTCTCCATTGCTAAAAAAATGATGGGCCTCCAGGATGATGATCCCCGCCCCATGACCCTCACCGGCGGACTGGGATTCTTCGGCGGCCCCGGAAACAACTACAACCTACATGCCGTGGCCACCCTCTGCGAAATGATTGCATCCGGAACAACAAAAACCGGCCTGACCACAGCACTTGGATGGTTCATGCAGAAACATGCCGTAGGCATTTTCAGCGCCCTGCCCCCGAAAAACTCCCTTGAATCAATGGATATCGAAGACCGGAACGATTTTCTGGCAGGGCCTGAGCCCATTGAAACAGATCCCGAACCGTCAGGCACCGGAATCATTGAAACCTATACCATAGTCTACAACCGTGACAGGACACCTGCCTATGCCGTAATTTACGGCCAAACAGATAAAGGCTTACGATTTATTGCACGAACGCCTGAAAATCTGGATGTATTCCAGACCTTGGCGACTAAAAACATGGTAGGAGAATCTGTCCTGTTGGAATCGGATCCAAAGATAAATCTGACCATTGCAAGGTTGATGAAGTTGTGAAAAAAATTGCCCGGGCAATCTGATATCGTA
This sequence comes from Desulfobacteraceae bacterium, assembly GCA_003354055.1. Next base: position 1,640 of record PIVQ01000379.1, read on the forward strand.
ACCCAACACCAGGCCGCACTATAGCGACATGTAATCTCAAAGCAACTGACTGGCGCAATTTTATGAATATGCCGACCACCGTAGTATTACTTAGGTCACCTTTATGCTGCAGGTTTAGGTGTCGACCAAGACATACCTACGGCGTTGAGCTGGATGCAAAAAGCCAAAAGCAACGGATTTCCTGTCAAAGAAGAGTTTCTGACACCAGAAGGCCTCAAAAAATCATATTAAAACAACCACGAAAAGACCCGGATTTCTTATCCGAATCCGGGTCTTTTCCGTTTCAATCCATCCGCAAACCGTTTCTCTGCGATCCCTCTTGTGTTTATTCTTTTAGTCTCACTTTTGATTAACATTTTTATTCTATGTTTTGGTATCAATCTTCCAAAAGCTCCCATTCCTTATGGTTCCTTGCCTAAACGGCCATGAGAAAAAATATGTCAACCATACCCGCAAAAGGGTGCAAACTTGACTATTAACAGGAAAAATCTTATTCTTAAAGAAACACTCCACTTCGTCTATTTCTCCAAGTTCTGCCCGGATAAGAGCCTGGATTAACATAAAAAAACCGGGCATCACCCCTTCACGGGAGGGACCTATGAAACGGTGCGCATCGTGCGAACAGATTGTGGCCCAGAGCATTACCACCTGCCCGGCCTGCGGCAGTCAACTGGTGGCAGGGATGACGTCTATCGATGATTATAGGATCCAGCATATTATCCATGAAGGTAGGTCCTCACTGGTCTGCCGGGCCATTAAAGAGGGACATAGGAAACCGGTTACCTTACGATTGTTTACAGACCAATCCGGAGTGGATGAGGCCATTGCCCAGCGCCTTGAAAAAGAATTGGATACCCTGGCGAAACTGCCGGAAGAGCTCTTTGTCCAGCACTTTTCAATCAGACAAAGCAGTACCGGGCATTGGTACAGGGTCAGTGAGTGGGTGGACGCGGACAATTGGGGCAGCATATTTGTATCCAGCATACTCAATGACCAGCGGCGAATGGTGACCCTGTTTTTCAATATTGCCTCAGCTCTGAATCTGCTCCATCAACACGACCATTTCATGCCCTATCTCATCTTGGACGATATCCTCCTGCCGAAGAAACAGACCCGGAACCTGTCCATAAAAATCAATTACAAGCTGTCCAGGTTTCTGAGTGCCAGGGCGACCCACCACGGGCCCATGCTCCAGAAGCTGCTGGAATACCACCCGGATATTGTCAATGACCGGGCCATTGATTTTCGAACCGGCATCTGGTCTTTAGGAAAAATATTTATTGAGTTGCTGACGGCTGACCATAACCTGACGGAGTTTTCATCAAAGGTTGACCAGCTTAAAGGGTTGGACCCGAAACTGGCTGTGTTGATAAAAGTCATGTTATCCGATGATCCTGATCTTCGCCCCCAATCCATGACCAAAGTTGCGTCTACTCTGGGCAGAATCCTGAAGCGGCTGCCGTCAAAACCCATCTATGCAGCCACCTACAAACCAAAACCCAAACTCCTCAAGGAGCTCACCTGGTTCAAACGCATGGTCATGGTGTTATTGGTAATCATTTTCAGCATCGTGGGGGCCAATACTTTTGTGTATTTCAACAGGGAACCTGAGACAGGAGATGCAGGCTTTTCCCTGTTCCTGGAATCCCATACAAGATCCATTGGATTTCTCATGGTGGAATACTGGCTTGCACACAAAAACCAGATTATCTATAAAAACAAAGTGGAAGGCACTGCCTTTCTGGTGGATAAACAGGGATACATGCTCACCAACCGTCATGTGGCCTGCCCCTGGCTGGAAGACCCGACCCTGTTTCAGATCCGGAACCGCCTTCGGGAAACGGATTTGGAATTCGGCCACCGGATGTTTCTCTGGTTTGAAGGAACAAAGGCATTTAACCGATTTCCGGGACTCGGTGAAAGCGCAGACCTGGCAGATGCTTATTACCTGGAAGGGGCATTCCGGTCTACCGGAAAAAGCAACCTCAGAGTGGTGGGCGTACCCCGGGGACTGCGCCAGGCAGGCGACCGGCTTCATTTGCCCTTTCAGCATGATTTTGCCGTTTTAAAAATCGATACCCTTCCCGAGGATATTCTCCCCTTGCCTCTGGAAACCCGTCAGAACCCTATTGATATCAGACGGTTGTCACCTGTGATTATCATGGGATTTCCCCTGGGAAGCCGGACCCAGGATGAACGCATCAATCCCAGCATCACCCGGGGCCATGTCAGGCGTACCTCAAAAGAGCTCATCCAGGTGGATTCATCAATTTACAAGGGCAACAGCGGCGGACCGGCAGTCAATGCCCAGGGCCGAGTGATCGGCATCGCATCAGGTGTGATCACGGACCAGCCCTCGGGGCAGATCCCGTTGCGAACACCTTTATCAGACTTCGGCCTGGTCCTTCCCATTTCAAAACCTGCAAACTTTGTGGAAAGTCTCAAGGCAGGCAAACCCAAGTGGAACGGACTGCTGGATTTTACCCTTGAAAAAAAATTAAACCAGGTACTGGACCTTGCCAATGCGCATGACTATAAAGGGGCCGCAGAACTGGCCCACGCCCTGCTCGAAAACAGCCAGGACCCGGCACTGGTGTTTACCGCAGCTCTGCTGGATTTTTGCAGGAACGATCTTGCGGCCAGCCGCAGGCTTTTTACCCGCCTGATCTCAATTGAAGGGGAAAATATGGTGGCAAGGCTCATGCTGTTTATCATTGACTGGCTGAATGATGACAACCAGAGCCGCGCCCTGACCCGGGAATTGTTTTCCATCAACTGGCAACATCCGGATGAATTTTCAGGGTATCTGGCCCAGGTTCTGAAGTCAGACCGGCGAATGGATCCGTATTTTGTGGAATATGAGAATCAGGCCGAGAAGGCATGGCGTTCCTTTGTGGAGGGGTTGATTCTGGAAAAAAACAATAATTTGGCCCAGGCTATGGCCCTTTACAAAGAGATCGTAATGACCGCAGGCGCCAATGACCACCTTTACTTCATGGCATTTTCCCGGCTCAACAGGCTATGGGGTCAAAAGCTGGCCTTTGTGGAAGACAAAGAGGCCCATGGTACCATACAGCAGGCCCTGTGGGATGAAGCCCTGAAGCACCGGGTGAAGTCAAAAGAAGAGTATAATAAAGCCGTGGCCCTGATCCAGGAATTTGAATCCCGGGCAACAGCTCATGAAAAAAAAGTGGCGGCCTATGAGCAATTGCAGGAGCTTGCCCCGGAAAACAGGACCATCATAGGACGGGTGGCCTTTTACCATGCCAACCAGTCTGAATGGAAAAAATCCTTATCATTTATTGATCAATATTTTGAGACAAGGGCCAGAGAGACCTCTTTGAGCCTGAGTCTTGGGTTGCTCAAGGGCCAGATTCTTAAACTCACAGGCGATATGGATGATGCCCGCAGCCAGCTCACCCGCTTCCAGAACCAAACAAAAAACCCTTGGTACGGGATCATTACCAAGCAATTGCTGACCGGCCCTATAGAAGCCGATCTGACCAGATTAGCAGCAAATTCACCGGCCAAACTCATTACCCTGCACACGGCTCTGGGGCTGGATGCCGAAGGCAACCAGGACAGGGAGTCGGCAGCCCATCACTACAGGGAGGCATTGGGCACCTATCTGGATTCATGGAATGAGTACGATCTGGCCCGGGCCAGGTTAATCCGGTTCAGACAGGTAAACTAACAGGTAAACTAACAGGTAAACTAACAGGTGAACTAATTAGATGACTTAGATTTTTTCAAAGCGAGCCAGGCCTCAAGACGTTGGTTTACTGTCTTTTCATACCCCCTCTGGGTGGGATAATAAAAGCGCTTGCCTTCCATGGCATCGGGCAGATAGGACTGGGGCACATATCCGTCCTTAAAATCATGGGCATATTGATAGCCTTTGCCATAGCCCATCTCTTTCATCAATCCTGTCGGCGCATTTCTAATATGCATGGGTACAGGCTGGTACCCATTATTTTTTACCGTCTCTTTAACCCGCTTATGGGCGGCATATACGGCATTACTCTTGGGAGCAGTGGCCAGGTAGACCGCTGCCTGAAATAAGGACCCATCCCCTTCGGGTCTGCCCAGGCGGCGGAAGGAAGCATCGGCGTTCATGGCCATGGTCAACGCTCCGGGATCTGCAAGTCCGACATCTTCGGTGGCAAAGCGGATCATCCTTCTCAGCATATAATAGGGATCTTCCCCGCCTGCCAGCATCCGCTCCAGCCAATAAATGGCCGCATCAGGATCACTTCCCCTAAGGCTTTTAATAAATGCGGATATGATATTGTAATGCTCTTCCCCGGACTTGTCATAGCGTAGAAATTTTTGTTCAACCGCCGCTTCAACATCCTTTATGCCAATGGGTTCTCCATTGCCGCCCCCGTCCTTTTGCCAGTGAAGGGCAGCTGTCTCAAGGTTTGTCAGCGCCATGCGGGCATCCCCTTCAGACACAGACGCAATATGGGCAAGTGCTTCTTCAGAAAAACTGTCTTCAGCCATGCCAAGGCCTTTTTCACTATCTGTAAGGGCCCGTTTAAGGATAAGAATGAGCTCGTCCCGATCTAAACTGTTCAGGGTAAAGATCCGGCACCTGGAAACCAGGGCGGGATTGACTTCAAAGGAGGGATTTTCCGTGGTCGCTCCCACAAGGGTGATAAGCCCGTTTTCCACATGGAAGAGGAAGGCATCCTGCTGGGCTTTGTTGAATCGGTGAATCTCATCCACAAAAAGCAGGGTTCTTTTTTTATAGAGCCTACGGGTTTCGGAGGCCTTGTCAATGATTGCACGGACCTCTTTAACCCCGGAAAGTACGGCTGAAATCTTAACACATTCGCTTTGGGTTTCACCAGCGATAATATTGGCCAGGGTGGTCTTGCCGCAACCCGGGGGCCCCCAGAGAATCATGGAAAAGACACGGTCGTCGGCAACGGCTTTTTCAAGCAGGGTGCCGGGAACTGTGATATGGTCCTGGCCCCTCATCTCGTTCAGAGTCCGGGGACGCATCCTGTCGGCCAGAGGGGCGCCCTTCTCTATCTCCTCCCTGGCATGTCGTTCAAATAAATCCATTGCTGTGTAAAACTTTCAGGTTACTATCTGGAGTTCTTTTTATCCCGCTCCCGTTTTTTACGGCTCTGTTCCTTGCGCTGTTTTTGCATTTTTTCCGTGATTTTTTTCTTTCTTGTCTTAATTCTTTGAAATTCCATGGTATTGCCTGAAAACTCGATTTTTCCGGTTTTTTCCCTGAAGTAGAGCTTGATCGGGGTCAGACTTAAAGGAATCATCTGGCGCAATTGGTTGACCAGATAGCG
>PIVQ01000380.1 GCA_003354055.1 Desulfobacteraceae bacterium
GTCATGGACAGCCTCATGGCTTATGCCTGGCCGGGTAATGTCCGGGAGCTTGAAAATGCCGTGGAAAGATCTCTGATTCTGGACAGGGAAGGTTCCCTGTATTTTAAGGATATTTCCGCTCCGGTTTCGCCCGGGGCATCAATTCAGGTCAGTGAAGACATTTCATTCTCGCCTCTGGACCAGGTGGTCGCCTCCCATATCCGTCAGGTGCTTACAAGGTGCAAGGGGCGTGTGGAAGGGGAAAAGGGCGCAGCCCGGATACTGGACATTCATCCCTCAACACTGAGAAAACGGATGAAGAAGCTCGGGATTTCCTTTGGACGAAACGCCCGAACCTGAAAACGTCATGGCCTTTGCAACGTTGGATTTTTGCTTACAGCCCGTGAGACCCTGAGTAAGGCGATCTTTCCGGAGATGTCCAGTTATTAAGAGTGTCGGGATCAGGGCGATAGATTTCCACCGTCAAAGGATAGCAGGGGGCTGTGTCACTGGAATGCTTGGCCCCGCAGTCTCCGCCCGGGCAGGCGGACAGTCCGCCCAGCAGATCGATTTCCGCAAAGAACTCAATGAAATCCCCGGGACGGACCGGGCTTGCCTTCATAAAATATTGATGGGTGTCCAGGGTAAAACCGGTGCACATGAAGACGTTGAGGACATCGTGCACATGAATTTCCGCATGTGCCGTCGTAAGGCAGGTTTCTGCAGCCAGAGCCCGGATCAGGTTGGAGTGGCAGCATTGATGGTAGTCCTTTCCGCTGAGCAGACGGCCGGTATAGGGGTCACACCGGGTGCCGATCACATCGTGGACACCACCTCCGTATTCATCAAATCCATACCAGTCCAGGGTGTCACGGGTGATGGTTGCCATGGGGCGCATATGGGGAAAACTGCTCCACATCCGGTCTCCTGTGCTCAGGTGGGTGCCGTGGAGCGCCCTTGTCTTGCCGCTGTAAAACTTTTCTGTAAGATCATTAGAGTTCCAGAGGTTCAGATCTCCTACCTGGGGGCCGTCCGTGCTGATGATTCTGAAAAAGTGGCCTTTAGGTACCCTGAATGTTAATGCATCCCTGGGGGCCACAACAAGTGTGTCCGTCAATTCCAGGGTTTCCCTGGCCGCGGCATAGGCATCCATGTCCGGCAGGGGCAGGGTATCAATCGGGTAACAGATTACGGGTTTGATCGCTTTTCGTGCCGGGGCATCCACAGGGGGATGGTGTTGTGGGGTCTGTTTCATAGTCGCTTAAGTCGCCTTTCGAATCCTGCGGAGCGCTTTCCTAAGGATTCCGGATTCGGGTTGTAAAACATCTGCGTATTTTTCAATATATTAAAATAGCGATAAACGATCCGGTTCATCAATGTTTTTCTTGATGGCCTGAAAACGGGGAAGGATTTCCTGGGCACAACTCTCTGTGATCAAAAGAAATACCAACCCCGTCTATAATACTCAGAAGATCAGGTGATCTTCAGGGGTGGGTTATCGGGGCGGCCCCTGTCCCGGAAAGTTGTTTTTCTTTATGTCCAGAGCGTTCTTAAACGCTGCCTCCTCCTTAGGGTAATAGAATTTGCGTTCAGGAGGAAAGAAAAACCTAAGGCCTTTCACGATTGTTTTTATGATACCCAATGCCAGGTTTATGCCGGGAATGGCTGGAACTGACAGGGCAAAGTGATAGGGGATATAATTTTTAATACGTGTTTTCATTCTATGGATTCCTTTTTCTCTATGTAAAACTGATAAGCTGCCAGAAAAGCCTTTGTTTTTCCGTTTTGGGTTTGCCTGTTGGTGCTAACTGTGAGTCTGGGTGAATCGGTTTTAGAATGATAATTGATCATTTTTCTCTCCTCTTGTGGTGGTTCTGCCAAAAATTTGGCGGTTATAGCAATTGCCGGATAGAATTTCGAAATGCTGTAGCGATAAGCGGATTATCTCTATACGCAACCCGAAAAAGGTTATGGCAAATGCTCAAAAAATAAAAAACCCCGGATCTTTGTTAAGATCCGGGGTTTGAAAAAACTTATGTGAAAAATTTTTAGAACACCAGGACCTTGGGTCTCCATTTGTTTGAATGGCGGTTTTGTTTCTGGGTGAAGGTCATTTCGATGTTCCTTAATTGATTCAACTTATTTATGAGCTAAAATACTTACTAAACCCAAATTTTATTTTCAAGGAAAAAAAACGGATCGGGAAAGAAAATTTAAAAAGAGGAATCGAAAACAGGCAGCAAATAATTTTGCCTTTTCGACAAGCGTCTGATATGTAGGCAAAACAGCAGGGCTGCCTGCACAACCGGCGAACAGGAGATATTCCATGACCGATAATCAGACGCTGCAAGGGGATTTTCCCGAACTCCACCATCTTATCCAGCCCTTTTTATCCATCTGGGAGGCGCTTCCCATAGGTATTTCCATCACTGATCCTGCGGGAAACATCGTGTTTTACAATCAGGCCCAGAGCCTTATTGACGGCATGTCGGCGGAAGAGGCATTGGGAAAAAACGTAAAAGTCGTTTACGGACCGGATCCCGGCCCCAGCCTTGTGGATGCCTGTCTGGCCAGTCGAAAACCGGTGATCAATTATGTCTGCGTCTTCCGGACCATGAAGGGGAATGTGATCAACTCCGCCTGCTGGGTATTTCCCCTGATACGTCAAGATAAGGTCCGGAAGGAGAAGGTGCTGGGCGCCATTTGTTATGTCAAGGAGCTGGAAAAGATGGCTGAAGCGCCGGTGGCCTCTTCCCTGACCGACCTGCCGCCCGCTAAGGGTGAAACGGTTAAGTATACCAATCTGATTAGTAAAAATTCAAAGATGATGGAGGCCATTGAAACAGCCAAACATGCGGCAGTCACCCCTTCTCCTGTACTGCTCTTTGGCCGTACCGGCACGGGAAAGGATCTGTTTGCCAGAAATATTCACTGCACCTCCCATCACAGTGATAAACCCTTTGTCACCCTGAACTGCGCCGCCATCCCGGAAACCCTGCTGGAGAGCCTGCTCTTCGGCACCACTAAAGGAGCGTTTACCGGTGCACTGGACAAGCCCGGCCTGTTTGAACAGGCCAACGGCGGTACCCTGTTTCTGGATGAAACCGATTCCATGCCCCTGAACCTTCAGCCTAAACTATTGCGGGTCCTCCAGGACAAGAAAATCCGGCGCATGGGATCGGATTCGGAAATTCAGCTCAGCCTGAAAATAATCTCCGCCATGTCAATGGATCCTCTGGAATCGGTCCATACCGGCAGGCTGCGTTCGGATCTTTTTTATCGCCTCGGCGTGGTGGTCATTGGAATCCCGCCTTTGAAAGACAGGACCGAAGATATGGAGGATCTGTGCACCTATTTTATTCTCAAGTACAATACCCTGCTGGGAAAGAAGGTGAGAACCGTCAGTCCAGATTTGCTGAACATGTTTTGCCGCTACCACTGGCCCGGTAATGTAAGGGAGCTGGAACATATCATTGAGGCATCCATGAATGTGACCCATGACACCGAGGTCCTTGCGCCTGAAATGGTGCCGGAGTATTTTTTGAAAAATCTGAGGACCGGATCCGTGGAGGCTTCTTTGCCAGGACCGGCAGGCATACAGGCAGGTGTGAGACTGTCCCCCCAAAGTGCGGATTTCCATTCGGACCGCCTTCCGGTTTCCACCCGGGAGTGCCAGCCTGATCCGATATTTTTTCGGGAAGATGATCCCTTCCCCGGGCATACACCAGGGTTTACTCAAGGAACTCCACCGGAGCAGGCTCCGGCGGCCCCGGCCCGGTCAGGATCCCTGCCCACCCTGGCCCAGATGTCCGCACCGGCGCAACAGGATGAAAAGGCTGTCATTGCAAGAGCCCTGACCACCACCTTTGGCAATATTACCCAGGCCGCCGGAATTTTAGGGGTATCTCGGCAGAACCTGAGTTATAAGATGAAGAAGTATGGGTTGAAGCGGCAGGACTTTCGGTCGGTTTAAGCCTGTAAAAAATACTGTGATTTGCAGACGGCCTTTTCAATGTCTGAGTGAAAAGACGGATTAAATTGTTTATGCTTTTCAGAGCATGGTTCTTTTGTGCTTTTATATAAAGTAGTATTATCTTCTAGGAAGGCTATGTATGAGATCTTACAGCAGGTACATAAATAAGAAAAAATTCACTGAGCAGAGATGGATACAGCTTTTATTTTTAATGGGTTTGGCAATTTCTATGTGGTTTTCAAACCCAAACCCATATAAAGAATATAAGGTTATAGTGCCTTGGCTTTGGATTGAGCTATTCCTATTTCTATTCATATTAATCGTTTTGTATTTTTCTATAATTAAAAAGAAGGTGATGTTTTCTCTTCAAGAAAGGATATCATTATCATTTCTTATTTTATCTGTACTATTGGCTTTCGACTTCGCTCTATTTTCAGGATTCGGACTGGAAAGCCTGGTTTTTTTTTTCATCGTTGCAGCATTCTCTTTCTTTGATCATTTATTCCATAGAAATACAAGTTTGTTCCCGGCCATATCTTATATATTCGGTCTCTTAATTTTTATTAATTACTTTCCTAATGCAATTTTCGGTATAGGTGATAACTATGAGGCACTTAAAATAGTCCATAATTGCATAGGGTTGTTGACTGTTTTAGTGTGTTTCTTTTTAATTTTATCAAACACTTGGAATACAATTGAATCTGCCAATATAGTAATAGTATTTGTTGGCGTTATGATATCGTTAACTCTTCTAATTTTCTTTTGCGCCCACAAATATCATGCATACTTTCTCAAAGATTCTAATGTTTTCTATATAGATCAGGAAAGTATCAAAAGAAGAATGGCACATGCATTAATGGTCAAATATAAATATGAAATGGACGATTCCTTTTTAAGAATAGCAGAGGATTATATACAAAGTGGCAATATGATTTCAGTATTTAACCGACCGAATAAAACTGATCTTCACTATTATGGTTTCCCTGATAGTGATGGGTTTAATGATGCGTGGGCAAGATTTCATAAAAACCATTTAAAAATGAAGTTTCATATTTCCAGTTTTAAGCTTATTCCCAAAGACATTCAAACTAACAATCCAACGAAAGAGGAAATTCAAAATCTCGTAAAGGAACTAAACAATTCTCCTGTTGGTGAAATTGATGCTCGGGTTCTATCGGATGGCAGAATAGAATACGGATTCTTTTTTAATTTTACAGCAAAAGATAATCTATCCTTTCTGTCTGAAAAAACTGCAGATTTTGATTTGCTACTCTATTCTAAAAATTTTACAAAGGACTCTGTAGAAGAACTAAAATTCGAAATATCTTTAAGGGAGGTCTTTATAAAAGATGAAAAATTGATCGGAGAGTTTTTCGATCATTCAGTGAATTATTTTAAACTTAACCAATACTACACCATAGAGGTGTTGAGCTTTATTTTATCAAAATTGGAGCACCACCTTTTCCTGAAAAAAAAAGGAGATCCTATCTATTCATTGTATGAAGATACGTACTCCCTAATAAAATCTCTATATAATCCACAACTAAGTGATTTTATAATTTTTAGCGCATTGAATTGCATTACAATGAATTATGGAAATATAAGGCCTGTGGCTTTAGAAATCAGAGCGTTAGCGATTGTCCAGGCGTATTTATTCATATTGACAATTGGCTTCTTCACCGGTAGGATTTTTTATCAAAAGCCTCCTCAAACGGGAAAAAGATACCATCCGATATATAGCCGTTCAACTAGATTTAAAAGGGCCAAAACTGTTCGGGCCCAAAAAAACGTTTCTAAGCTATGATGAACTATCGAGAAATCTCCCATATTTGGGCATCCCAAAACCCTTGCCATGTGCTTTGGAGCAGGAGTCAGGGAGTTGTTTTCAAAAAGAAAACACGTATGGTAAGGATGTGTGGAAATAACGGAGCTCTTTCTTTTAATCCGTAAGCCGAGGAAAGATAATATTCAATGTTTCTTGTTCATCGATGCCGGATACAAAACGCTATGTATTTTCTTGCACCTCTTGCAACGAAAAACTAGGGCTTTCAGTGTTTATGGGGTGGTATCAAAGTCTTCTCACGCCGGAAGCCGGGGTTCGATTCTCCGTGAGATTGCCATGATATCGATGAATTCAGCAATTTGTTGAACGCATTTTTTCGGGTGTTTTTCCTGTCCAGGAACGAAAGGCCCGCACAAATGAATTGGGATCATCAAATCCCAGCAAGAATGAAATCTGAGTACCGGGTAATGAAGAGTTCGTCAAATAATGCCGGGCCAGCTTTTCTCTTGTCCTATTCAATTCTTTCTGAAAATTTGTGCCTTCATCTTTTAGGCGCCGCTGCAATGTTCGCCTGCTGACAGCCAGTTTTTCCGCCACAGAATCGGTTGAGCTTTGACCGCTTGGCAGCAATTCAAACAAGGAGCTGCGGACCCGGTCTGAAAATGTTTCCCGAACCTGTAATTCAGACAGGCGTTTTCTCAACTCCGGTTCAAAAAAACGCCACATGCCCTCATTCTCAGTAATAAACGGCAGGGTGGCATCTTTTTCAGAGAATTTGAGCTGGTTATTCTTTCCCTGCACCGGCATTGTCCCAAAGAATTTTGTATAGCTGTTTAAATCTGACAATTCATATTCCGATGAAACCTGCAAAGGCGTTATATGCTCACGGGTTCCCAGGCGAAACAGATGTGTCAGAAAAACAAGTTCTGTCGCAGCAAATGATTCCGGCATCGGATGATCTGTATAAAGGCAGTCCAGAGAAAGTATCGTTGAGGTTGCGTCCTTTTCCACGGTTAACGTCATTGGGCCGACCAATTGCTTATATTTGCTTATTCTTTCTGCCGCCGTATTCAGGTCGGGACTGCAGAGGGCGGCAAAGATGGGAGGGCTGAACGCTTCAACCGAAATCGATTGTGCAAGCTTAAGGGGAAAGGAGGGATCATTTAAGGAATTTTCAATTCCTATCCACAG
>PIVQ01000381.1 GCA_003354055.1 Desulfobacteraceae bacterium
CAGCTGTAATCGTTTACCGCAAGCGGCCTGTAGCGAAGCAGATGAAGTAAATTCGGCTCGCCTGGAAGGTGGAAATTGAAATTTTCCGGTGACACTTTGTATTTATTACAAAAGCTAAAGATTTGATATAAACGTCTGATAATAAGAACAATAATCCGGAAAAATTTCAATTTGCATGAAATATCCGGGCTAACCATAAGGAGGAAACCATGTCCGGCGAAAAACAATTTGAAAACCTAACTCTGGACCCTGCCGTGCAGCAGATGATCGGCAAGGCAAAAGAAAAAAACATTCCAACGGTCTGGGACCGCTATGAACAGATGCTGCCCCAGTGCGGATTCGGTGAGACAGGACTATGCTGCCGCCATTGCCTTCAAGGCCCCTGCCGGATCAATCCCTTTGAAGAGGGTCAGGAGACAGGTATCTGCGGGGCCACTGCCGATGTCATGGTAGCACGGGGGCTGGATCGCGCCATAGCCGCCGGGACTGCCGCCCATTCCGGTCATGCAAAACATCTGGCCCACACCCTGTATAAACTCACCCAGGGGCAGACAGAAGATTACAAGATAAGCGATCCTGTAAAACTGAAATCAGTGGCAACCCGCCTTAACATCGAGACGGACGGTCGGGACGACATGGATATTGCCCGTGATGTGGCTTTGGCAGCCCTTGCGGATTTCCACGAAAAGGATACACCTGTGATGTGGGCCGCAGGTGTGGTCACACCCGGACGGGTAAAGGTATTGTCCGACCTGGATCTTGTTCCCAAAGGCATTGACCATGAAGTGGCGGAGATCATGCACAGGACTCTGTACGGAGTGGATGCAGACCCGATAAACCTCCTGCTTGGCGGGTTGCGCTGCGGCGTGGCCGACCTTGCCGGCTGTTACATGGGAACCGATCTTGCCGATATACTCTTCGGTACCCCCACCCCCCTTGTCACCAGTGCCAACCTGGGGACCCTGAAAAAAGAAAGCGTTAACATCGCCTGCCACGGACACAACCCTGTCCTGTCTGAAATGATCGTAAAAGTTGCCGAAGAGATGAAAGATGAGGCCATAAAAGCCGGTGCGGACCGGATCAATGTCGTGGGAATCTGCTGCACAGGCAATGAACTCATGGAACGGCACGGCATCCCCTCATGCACCCACTCGGTTTCCCAGGAAATGGCTCTGCTCACCGGGGCGGTTGATGCCATGATCGTGGATTATCAGTGTATCATGCCCTCTGTGGCCTCCGTGGCCGAATGCATGGGTACCAAGGTCATTACCACAATGGATATCTGTAAAATAACCGGGGCAGAGCATATTGAGGTCAAAGAAGAAACCGCCGCCCAGAATGCAAGACAGGCCATTTCCCAGGCCATATCCATCTTTAAATCCCGGAAAGGCAAAAAAACAGATATCCCGGATATCACCAATACGGTGGTGGCGGGATTTTCAACGGAATCCATTGTCGCGGCCCTGTCAAAACTCAATGCGGAAGATCCCCTCCTGCCCCTGGTGGATGCCATCAAGACCGGTAGTATCAAAGGGGTCTGCCTTTTTGCCGGCTGCAACAATGTCAAAATCCCCCAGGATATCAACTACACCAGGATGGCGGCGAAACTGCTGAAAGAAAATGTACTTGTGCTGGCTACGGGATGCGGTGCCGGTTCCCTGATGAGACATGATTTCATGGATCCCTCAAAAACAAAAGAGCTCTGCGGAGAAGGAATCTTTGCCGTTCTCGATGCCATCGGTCAGGCCAACGGTCTGAACGGCCCCCTGCCCCCTGTTCTCCACTTAGGATCCTGTGTGGATAACTCCAGAGCCGTACAGATTACCGTCGCCCTTGCCAATTATCTCGGCGTGGATATAGATCAACTGCCGGTGGTGGCGTCCGCACCGGAACCCACCTCGGAAAAAGCCATATCCATCGGCTGTTATGCTGTCGCAGCCGGGCTTCCCACTCATGTCGGAGTGATGCTGCCGGTGACCGGCAGTGCGCTGGTGACAGAGGTATTGACCCAAGGTGTCAAAGATCTCACAGGGGGGTATTTTATTGTTGAACCGGATCCTGACAAGGCGGCAGACACCCTGCTGCAGGCCATTAACGACCGCCGGAAAGGCCTGGGTCTGGATTAAGAAAAACAATAAAAGATGAAAGGATCTGCCATGTCACATCTAAAAGAAATATTTGTCAGAACAGATATATGCACCGGGTGTCAGACCTGTAAAATAGCCTGTGCAGTTGAACACTCTGACAGCAAAAACCTAATTGCCGCTATCCACCAGGACCCGAAGCCAAAGGCTCGGGTCTATGTTGAATGGCTGCAGGACAATACCAAGGTACCGGTGCTTTGCCGGCACTGCGAAGATGCACCCTGTGTGAATGCCTGCATCAGCGGCGCCATTACCCGCTCCGACCTGAACACAGTGGTCACTGACAACGACAAGTGCATCGGCTGCTGGACCTGCGTAATGGTCTGCCCTTACGGGGTCATCGGACGGGATAAAGCCACTCACAAGGCCTATCGATGCGATAGATGTATAGGACTTGAGATCCCTGCCTGTGTATCTGCCTGCCCCACCAATGCCCTGGTCTACGATACAGTGGAAGGATTCTCCAAAGAACTGCGCAAGGCGGCTTCAAAAGAACTTGTGACAAAACAAGGAGCTTAGGATCATGGGAACCCAATATCTAATTGCCGGGGGGAGTGCTGCCGGAATGGCAGCTGCCCACACCATACGGAAAAATGATGATAAAGGGGAGATCACCGTATTATCCAATGAAAACTGCCTGCCCTATTTTCGACCCATGATCCCCTATATCATCAACGGTAAAAAACAGATCACTGATATCACGCTCGACGGCTGCGGCATATTCACGGCCGGTGACATCAATGTGGTCACAGGATCTGAAGTCACAAAGGTCGATCCCCAAAGTAAAACCGTCAAAACAAAACCGGGCCGGGAATTTTCCTATGATAAGATTCTCTTTGCCACCGGCTCCCGGCCCTATATGCCGGAGAATATCGCCAACCTGAACAGCCCCGGCGTGTTTTCACTTAAAACCCAGGCAGATGCCACAGGCATGGCGAAGCGAGCCCGTAACACGAATCATACAGTCCTGCTTGGCGGCGGCATCCTGAATCTCAAGGCGGCCTTTGCCCTGCTGGAAAAAAAGATAAAAGTCACTCTGGTGGTCTATTCACCCGAAGTCTTGTCCCAGCTCATGGACCCTGAAGATGCCTATCTGGTCAGGCAGGCACTGGATAATGCAGGGCTTGCGATCATGACCGGCTGCTCTGCCACCGGGGTCGTCACGGACAAAAACGGAGTAACTGCCGTGGCCCTTAATAACGGGAAAGAACTGCCCTGCCAGATGATCTGTGTGGGCAAGGGAGTGATTCCCAATACAGACTTTATCAGCGGCACCGGAATAGAGCTGGACAGGGGCATCACAGCGGATAAGTACACGGCCTGCAGCGTTCAGGACACCTTTGCAGCAGGAGATGTCGCCGTCACCTTTGATCCCGGCACCGGCGACAAAACCGTCACGGCCCTGTGGACCAATGCCGTTGAAATGGGAATCTGCGCCGGCCTTAACATGGCAGGATTAAAAACAGAGTACTCCGGCACCTTCGGCATTATGAACGCCACCCAGGTGGCAAACGAACCTTTTGTGGCCATGGGCGTTGTCCATACCCGGAATAAGGATCTTGAGGTATATATGGACAAGACCTGCAACACCTTCCGAAAAATTGTGTTCAGTAAGGACGGCACACGGCTGATCGGCGCCCTATTCATCGGCGATATTACCAATGCCGGTATTTACCGGTATGTCATCCGTGAAAAAAAGAATATAGACACACTCAAGCATCATTTGATCAACCAGACCCTTCACTACGGTCATTTTCTATGATTTGTGACCGAACCACGATCAATTTTGCATGGTGTCCCACCTTAAAAGTGATCGTTTAGAGAATCAAACCGTAGATGGCCTGGCCGGTCAATCCGGCCAGGCCTGTACATTTGCCTTAGCCTTTGGTGGGCGCTGTTTTTTTGGATAGGGTTAGTCAGCCTTATTTTTTGAAAAATAACGTTTTTCGTCTCCGACACGATACCACAATTTCGGTTTATCAAGTGGAGTTTCCTTTGAAAGAACTGGATTTTTGATTTGAAATATTTTCCTTTTTCCAATCATAGCCTGCTCAAATATATTTTGCATATCAGGGTGATTAAAAAATAATGCAGCAAATGAGCCGTCTTTCATTGCAATCAGGAGTCCTTCTTTGATTCTGTCATGAAGCTCATGATCCCCATACCTGACAAAAAAATAAAACGGTGCAATATAGTGAAGCAGCAATGTTTTTTCTATTGCCAAATTTTTATCTTTATGTTTTTTCAGTTCTAACCAGGGTTCATGAATGCCTCTGGGGAAGTAATCGCCTCTATTCAAACGAAGCATCTGGAAAATACCTCTAAAATTGGCACTACGGTATAATTTAAATCCATTGGATTCCAAAATATCAGAGTCTGGCCAATCATGCCCCTGAATAGCAGTGAGCTTTTTTAATTCGTCCAAAGTAGTCATTGCTGAAAATATGGGTTGATCCTCTTCCCGAATGATAAAAATACGATGTCCAAGAAGTCCCCTGTAAAGTGGAATTCGAATTGGCCATAGTTCCTGTTCCCGTGCTAATGATGTCATCGTAGCGATGACCCGAAATGTTTCACCTTTTTTTATTAAAGAAATGACCCTGCTTTGTTTAATTTGATTTTTATACTCCTTGAGCACGAAATCACCAAATTTTTTTTGGGTTTTTCTCAAAACCAGTTTGAGTACTTGATATTTGAATGTATCGCTGGAAGATTCACCTTTTATCTTTTGCGGACGAATATTGAGTTCGAGTATTGAGGCTTTTTTATCCTCTGCTGAGACGGTATTTGGAAAAAAGGAAGAACCTCCTATTACTGTGAAAAAAAGGAGAATCACGATTAGCCTATCTTTTGTTGAACAAGGAATCATATTCATTCGTCCCGTAAACTATGTTGAACCATTATTAAAACACATTCATTTGATAATGACCATAAGATTACAACCACTTTTTCCAACATTCTCCCTGCCGGAACGACTCAATATAAAGAAGGCTCACCCACCACAGCATCGATTAATGCCCCCTTGGCGATTTCTTGTCTAAGGTTTGATGATTTTTACAGACAACCCGAAATGAAGATAAATTTGAATTTAGGCAAAATCTACTGTACAATTGCTTTCATCAAGTGCTCCTGAATAATGCTGCATCTTTATAGGCTTAACGCTTTTTATTTTTTTAAAATCATAGATGGTAACTGCCGGTGGTTATGACCAAAGACGTGAAATCAATTATTAATTTTCTGTTGGATCAACGGGGAGTCGACTTTTCCGGGTATACTCATTCATTGGTCGAACAGCAGCTGAATCAGCGCCTGACCCAAACAGGGATTGATACCATACCGGAATATCTCGACTATCTTCAGAGCCATAAAGAAGAGATTGATCATCTTATCGATTCGCTGATAATAAATGTCACCAGTTTTTTTAGAAATCCCCTGCTTTTCAACTATCTGACGGATAAAGTACTCCCAAAGATTCTCTTGGAAAAGGAGGCATCTCCAAGCCCCTTGCTTCGCATTTGGTCGGCCGGATGTGCCAGCGGAGAGGAACCTTATTCCATTGCAATGGAAATCAACAAGCTCCTGAAAAATGCCGCCACAAACCTCACCGTTAACATATTTGCAACCGACATTGATACTGCATCGATACGCAATGCCTTATTCGCTGAATACTCAATAGAAAAAATGGACACTATCCGTTTTGAATTTTTAAAATATTTTACCCGGAAGGAAGATTCATTTACCCTTGAAGACGAGATTAAAACACTTGTAAATTTTTCAACTTATGACCTTCTGGACAAACACACATACTCCCCGCCGGAAAGCCTTTACGGGGGGTTTGATATCGTAATGTGCAGGAATGTATTAATTTACTATAATAAGCACTATCAAAATAAAATACTCACCAAACTGTACCGGTCACTTAATATTGGCGGTTATCTGGTGCTGGGAGAAACAGAAACACCCACAAGGCGATTCCATGGCAACTTCAAAAGAGTAAATGAATGTTGCCGGATATTTAAAAAATTATAGAGGCATAATGAAACCGATCTATTTAAAAGTCATCGTAATTTCCTGCATCGCGGTTATCTTCACCATGTTTGCGATTTATGACACGCCGGATAAAAATGAGTCTCGCGTTTCACAGCCGGATCTTTTAGAACATCCTGTTTATTCTAAATATGAGTTTAAACAGTCCGATAGTTTTATCCGCATCGGTGTCCAGCCGCTATATCTGCCCAGCAGCCTGATAATGGAAACACTGAAACGGGATAACATCTTGAAAGAAGAGCTGTCCCAAATAGGGCTTGAAATTCTCTTCTTCGATTTTCTCAAAGGGGATGATGTCAATTTTTTTCTTGCCCGGGGCGATATTGATGCAGGAGTCGGTGGGGATATGCCGGCACTGACCGCGGCCGCCACCCTTGACATTATAGTTCCGTCCATGATCCAGAGAGGATTTGTCTCTATCGTAGCCAACCGGCATATGCTGATCGAGGATCTTGAGGGAAAAAGAATCGGCTATGCTTTTGGTTCCAATGCACATTACGCCCTTTTGAAGACACTTTCCTCTGAAGGATTAAGCGAAGATGACGTAAAACTGATTCCCTTTGACGTCACCCAAATGCCTGAAGCGCTTCATTCAAAAAAAATCATCGCGTTTTCCGCCTGGGAGCCGACACCTGCCATTGCACTAAAAAATTATACCGACAGTACTATTATCCACCAGCGCCTCTCTTTGGGGTTTTTCTATCTCCTGGAAACATTGAAC